>NZ_JBNJOH010000030.1:0-53113 GCF_050113735.1 Vibrio sp. TRT 2004
CCGAATACATTAGCGCAAACCAACTCCGTTATTACTAAATTGTAGTTGCAATAACGGGGCGGACCATACATTTTTATGGCGATTATGATGCGACGAGATGCACGCTTAATTTGTCAGGCTCTACCGCTTGTGTGGATGTGGGAAGTAATTCGGAGATAACACCAAGCACCACCTGTTCTGCTGAATTTTCTTACAGTGGCGCAAGCTGTACTGATGCCCCTTTTTACGGTGGTACGCCTCCAGAAACACCGACTGACCCTGATAAACCCGATAAACCTGATAATTCTGGTGACGGTGTAACAGATTATATTCATGTCAAAACGCTCTCGGTTGATGGCTTGCAAGGATTGGCCTCACAACTCAGTCATGGTCATAACCAAATCAATAAGCAATTGTCGAAAAACAGTACAGCACGATTCAACGAGCACAATTTAGTTATGGAGCAAGACAAAAACCATTACCAAAAAATAGAGCCGTTACTTGCCAGCATGGATAGTCACCTTTCAAACATTCGTGCCAAGCCTGATTCGCCTTGGACTCAAGAAACGTTAGATAAACTCATCGATGGGATAAACATTCTCAAAGACTGCGCTCAAGGTGCTGAAGATTGTAAAACTAATTCTGATAATACAAAGAATTGGCAATCGTTGCTTACGGATGTGGGTTATCTGTCTGATACAGTGCCTCGGATAGAGACAGCAATCGGCAATCAGACCTACTCACAAAACAATCATTTATCACGTCTGTTAGATCACTATCTCAATGCTGGAAAATCGTTTACAACGCCCAATGCTCCCGATTTTGAAACACCTTTCAAAGATGGGGTTTCTGCTCTTGAGACTGAAATTGCCGAGCTGAACAAAGAGCTTGAAACCAAATTAAGTCAATCCCCTATTAAGTTGGGTTCAATGAACTTCCAAGGGGGTGGTTATAAAGGGATTAACCTGTCGTTAGATGTTCACGGTCGCCCAATGTCGGTCGGCTTTAATCTTCTCGATACCATCAACCCTCACCTAGACCTAATCAGAGGGGTGATCATCTTTATTGCGCTTCTTGCAGGCGCGGTAATTATTCTAAGTTCTGGCCGTAGTTCATAGGGGCAAAAATGGATTATATCTACTCAATACTCGACTTTATTGCAGGCGTAGGCAGTGACTTAAAACACTTCCTTTTCGGTATTCCTAGCTTCTTTATGGATATGTTCGCTTACGCTTGGTTCTGGGCGATTAAACTCTGGCTAGAGTTTAAAATCGCAGGCGTCGAACTTGCTTATAAAGTCACGACCATGCTCTTGCAGGATTACGAAGTGTATACGGTGCTCAATGGTGCGTTTAATCAGTTGTCCCCTGAGTATCGCGCTATCTGTCATGCAATAGGCATTGTCGAGGCGATACGAATCGTGATTGATGCGTTTGCTACAGCTTTAGTGCTTCGTATTATGGGGTGGTAGTCATGGCGGTTTATTTTAGACACGGCTCCAATGGTGCGTATAAATCGGCTTATGCGGTGTGGTTCGAAATCCTTCCTGCGCTTCGGGCTGGTCGTGTTGTCGTGACCAATATTGAAGGGCTAAAAAAACTAGAGACTATCGAGCAATTGCTTGGCGAGAAGTTTCCAGTCAGTGCGCGGCTCATTCGTATTTTTAGCCGCAAGATACAAGGCATTGAACTCTGGCAAAACTGGTTTAACTGGATGCCTGTTAACTCTCTGGTCGTGATTGATGAATGTCAGGACATCTTTGCGCCTGAAGTTGGTTTTAAGCGTGAGAAGGCTTTAAAACGTCCCCTTGAGGATTTTCTCGAGCATCTTCCTGCTGGCTTTTCTGAGTTGTTTTATGAACGTTGGACAATGGCGGATACCTCAAGCTTAGAGGAAGGCGATACGGATGATGTCGGAGAGACGCAATTAGACGAAAAAGGCCGCTTGTTGTATCCCGATAACTACTACGGTGCGTTCATGCGTCACCGCAAGTATCAATGGGACATTGTCCTTTTAACGCCCGATTACACTTCAATCCCTAAGTGGATGTTAGGTTGTGCGACGGATGCGTTTTCTCATACGTCTACCGATACCTTTTTTCGCAAGCGTCGGCCTCGGATTTACAATCACCGCCCCAAATCATCAAAGACTGCCCCAAGCACAAAAACGGATTTAGCGGCCTGTAGTAACAAGAAAATCCCTATCGAGGTGTTTGCTTTGTATAAGTCAACGGGTACAGGCGGTTTCAACGAATCAAAAGCAGATGTGACGATTTTGAAGTCACCAAAATTCATTCTGGTCATATTGGTTGGCCTTCTGGCCTTGGGTAATTTTGTGAGGGAATCTTATGCGCTCTATGTTGGCAATAGTGACGATACTGTTGAAGCGACTAGCGAGAAAGTTAACGCCGATATTTCGCGTGTTGAGGATGGCACTAGCTTGGCTTTGGATGAAAACAAAAACACCTCGCAAGGTTCTGCTCGCGTGGCTTCTGGCCGTGGTAGCAGTCAAAATAGTGCTCAAGTTGTTTCTGATGCTGTAAATCCGTTTTATCAGCATTTCCCGATATTTAACGGAGCTAGGTCGGTTTACTTAACGAGTGTGATCAAACAACGTATGGACGACGGCCTAACGCTGACTAACTACCGCTTTCGTATCGATAAAGACGAAGGTGAGTATTACATTAACTCGCCTATTCTGGTGAGTTATGGTTATGAATTTGTTCACTTCGATGATTGCGTTATTCAGGTAAAACTTGATGACGTGGTCAGTATGCTGACGTGTCCCCCACTTGGTGAGCCTAAAAAGACAAACGATATAGGATCATTTGATAGAAGCCAGAAACTACAGGAAGTGGATATTTTCAACCTAGCCAAAAACAGTGACCAGGCTTAACTGCCCCGCAGGGATAAGCTCACTCGATAAAGTTCGGGGGTTGACTGACTCAACTGAGCGATAACAAGCGCAGCGCAGCTCCCCCAACTGAAACCACAAAAACACCTCAGCACTGCTAGAACCCAGCCTCGCAGAGACTAACCGCACCAGTGGCGCTCAATGCCACTGCAACCCAGAGAAGCCAAACACGCTATGCGCAGTCGCGAAGACTGAGCAGCGAGCATAGCAGTGTTGGCGTTCCTATCGCTTGCAGAGAATCAATCGAGTGTCGAGATTGATTACCCTTCCCTACGTTCCGCAAACGCAGTGCGCCAGTGTTTGAGCGTTAGCGAGTCAACCCCGTATAGTAATACGGGGTGAAAGTCCTAGTTTGAAACAAGTTGTAGCAACATATCACTTGATTTGTAGCAAAGAGACCTTAGAATAGAACTATACCACGCGACTAGGAGTATCTCCGGTCAATAGGCGAGGTCCCTACAGGCCATGAGTCATGTTACCCTCACCCTTTTCTAAAACTAGAACTGGGTGAGATTGTAACCTTCTAATTCTACCTACAACCCAATAATCTAAAAACCAACACAGCAGCAACTCTAGGTTACACCAATATACTCTTCAAATAGCGAATACGTGTTCGATGTATCTAGATAAACACCTGAAATAATGCTACATTTTCGCACAAAGTTAACACGTTAGGGTCATTGTTCTTGAGTTATATTAAAAGTCGAAGAACTCTCGAGGAAGTTTTTAAGTCAACTTTCCATAATAAGCTCACTTTCGAAGATTTCATGAGCATTAATATCTGTGATGAATACAGTATTTCTATGTTCAAGAAGAGAGAAGTCTACTCGCCTAGCGATAAGTTAAAGAAAATTCAAAGGTTTATCAATACCAGCATTTTAGACTACGCAGATTACAATAGAGAAGTAGTTTATTCATATATTAAGGGCAAATCTGCAAGAGATGCCGTCGAAGTTCATTCCAAAAACCAGTATTTTTTTCAGACGGATATCTACAATTTTTTTGGAAGTATATCAGCGAACAACGTTAAAAATTCATTAGCTAGGCAATTAGCCAATGTCCCGATATCGGACATCAATAACTATGTGGATTTTTTGTTTAACCTACTTGTTATAGATGACAAACTACCTATTGGATTCTCAACGTCGCCTATGCTTAGCAATATATGTTTAAGAGACTTTGATTATGCATTGAATGAATTCTGTAGAAGAAAAAAATACACATACACACGGTATTCTGACGATATTTTGATATCTTCAAACTCTCAGTTCTGTATAGATGAATTGTCAAAACATATACAGACTCTACTTTTTGAAAATGTTAATAAATACATCACTCTTAATAAAGCCAAGACCAAGGTTCATACAAAAGGTGAGAGATTCAAGATACTTGGGTATAACATCCTAATCAATAATGAGATTACGATATCAAGTAAAGATAAAAAAGAGGCTGAAATATTGCTTCATTTTTATCTTAATGATTTGGATAAATTTGATAATTACGTGGTTAACAATATTGCCCCAAGATTCAATCAATCCGGTGAGAAATCGATTAGAGAGATTGGGACATCTTCTCTATCAGGGCGACTAATTGGTATCAATGCAATGGATAAGAAGTATTTAACCAAGTTAAGACGCAAGTATGGAAACACTTTAATTGACATGTTTTTAAGAAAAACGGTGTGATCAAGTGAAATTTACCTTAACTCTTAACAACGTACAGCACATAAGTGAATTCAAGTTGGACATTGATACTTCATCGGGCAAGTTGATGTGTCTGGTAGGCAAAAATAGCGCGGGAAAAACTACAATACTCCGAAGTATAAGAAACATTTACTTGAGCAATACTTTTGTGGAAACTGCCGCACCTTACATATTCGACGAAACCAGTTTTATCGAGTATTCCTTTGATGGCAAGTCTTACGTATACAGTTACAATGCTAAGCTTAATACTCTTGATTCTAAAGAGGTTATTCCTGACGAAATAAAAGACCTATTTCTGGTAGAGCTACCCATCCCACACGGTGATAGATTCAGCCAGTTTTCAAAGTTAGTCTCTCTAGATGAAAAAATCAGAAGTGACATATCATTAGGTGAGTATCAAGAGCCTACTGATTTAATATCTTTTTTAAATAACGTATATAGTGACGAGCGCTTTAAAAACCTTAAAGAAGTAGCGATAGGAAAACACAAGTACTATTTCATACTCCGAGACTCAAAAGATAGATTTTATATTAGAGAAGACTACTTGAGCTCTGGAGAGTATTTCGTAATCAATCTTTATCGACATATAAAAAGTGGAAAGAAAATTATCTATATCGATGAAATAGATATTTCACTAGACTCGACTGCACAAGTAAATTTACTAAAAGTACTTCGAGAAATTTGTGAAAATGATGGATTAAATATCGTATTTACCACACATAGCTTAGCTTTAATGAAAACGGTTGAGCCGGATGAGTTATATTATATAGAGAGGGATGATGATAGCCGAAAGATATCAATTGAAAACCGCTCATATAACTTCATTAAAAGTGTTCTGTATCGATTCACTGGGTATGATAGGTATCTATTAACCGAAGACAAACAACTAGAAAAATATCTTAATTACATATTAGACAAATCCGAAGGTACTTTTTTCAACTATCAAATAATATATATAGGTGGCGGTTCTCAAGTAGTAGACCTATTGGTGAGAAATTCGAAATCACACTTTCTAGCGCCTAATAGTGATGTTCTTGCTGTGTTGGATGGAGACCAGAAAGAAGAGAAGTATCACGAAGGTTGTGAAAATATCTTATTCCTTCCATTCTCCAATATAGAAATGGAAGTATTAGACCGATACGAAAATGGCTGTACTTACCTACCTAAAGGTATAGAAATCGACGGAAAAAAACGGGCTAAAAGAGCTAAGAACCTAGTATGGAAATTAACAAAATTGCATGACGGAAAACAACTCTTGAGTATCGAGGACATATATATGTACCTCGAACTATTTTACGAAAAAGAGCTAAACGATTTAGAAGAAAAAGTCACTTCATTTTTGTGTTATTAAATTTATTGTTTAGTAGTAAAACATCACTTGCATTTTATATCGCTAATTGCCCGAGCTAGCTTTACGAGCCTAGTGGACGTTTTGATTTCCAGAACGGAGTTTATTTCTAGCAATCCAATCCCCGCAAGTATCTGCTGAGGAGATACTTGTTGTCCTGTAGGGAGCTCTAACCTTCCTCTGTTCATTCTGAAACCTTGCCATTCTTCATCATGAGAGAGCTCCAATCGACTCTGGTTACGCATAAGCCTCTTACATTCTTTCGGAATATCGTAACCCTTGTCCCATTGTTTGACTGTTCTCACACTTTTGAAACAAAGTTCAGCAGTCTGTTCCACGGTTAGCCCGCATTCAAATTCACGAAAAATATAGTTTTTGGTCATTTCGTGATACTTCATGATTTACTCTCGCTAAAACGCAAGAGTTTATTAATTCATAAATTGTTGTGATACCAGTTCCATTGAACATAAGTGCACATAATACGCACTAAGGTTGTTAGAGCAATTTAGTAATGTCCGGTTTTAGCCACTTTAAAATGTCCTCCTAAGATTAACAATATGTTTGCTTTTGAGGCTTTAACCGATGTTGATTACGATGAGTGAAAAAGATATTTATCGATTTAAGGTTTTATCTGACGTCCGTGAAAAGCGATTACGTCAAGTTGATGCTGCAGTTATTCTAAATGTGTCTGCTCGTCATATCCGGCGCTTACTCAATCGATTCTCCACTTTAGGAGCTCAAAGTCTCGCACACGCTGCTCGTGGTCGTCCTAGTAACCGGCGTTACTCTGAAGATTTTAAAGCTGAAATACTAAAGATCTATTCTGATTTCTCACCAACGCTCGCTCTAGAGAAACTCTCAGAACAACACAACCTCGCTGTATCTAAAGAGACTCTGCGTCAATGGATGATCGCTGATGGTCTTTGGGTTCCACATTCAAAGCGAAAACCTCGAATCTATCAACCTCGTTATCGCCGAGACTGCTTAGGTGAACTGATCCAAATTGATGGCTCAATAATGGTAACGGCACGAAATAATCGTTATGGCTTGTTCATCGACGACATAAACCAGTCGGTTGGTATCATCAATTCTGCGTGACCAGAATCCAGATAAGTTCTCTTTTAACGGCTCTGGTTTACCAATACCTTCAAACGGAGAGCGTTTCACATCGGTAATGAGCTTGTTGATGCGCTTGAGGGTTTTCTTGTCTTGGCCTTGCCAATACACATAATCCCCCCAGGCTTCATCGGTCCACGCCAATAAACGGCGCTCACTACTCATCGATCAGATCTCGCTGGGTTGTTTTCCCCGCTCGATACTGTGCGATAGAACGATTCAAATGCTCTGCATTTTGCGGTGAACGCAGCAAATGCACGGTTTCCATCAGACTGTTGTAATAGTCTAAAGACATCACAACGGCATCTTCAGCATCACGACGCGTGATGACCGTGGTGTCAGCGTCGTTCACGACACCATCCAGCACGGCTTTAAGACCATTTCTAGCCTCAGTAAAAGAGACAACTCTCATAGCACCTCCACATGTACAGTTAACAGAACAAGTATAAACCTACACGTTAGACATGTACACTTTAAAGTACATCTAGAAGTTATCAGTATGCTTAAAACCCCATAAGTCTAAAGTAACTATCCCACTCCCCAGAAAACATCAATTTGTAAGTATTTTCAGTTGTAATGTGCGTTGAATGTGACGCACAAAAAAGCCCACGTATGTGGGCTATCTTTCTTTCAGCAAGTCTAACGCTAACTTAGTTTGAATTACATCGAATGGTTGATAATGCCGTTCTATCAACTTCTTCAAATCAGCTTCGTCATCGACACTCAATTGAATGTGTTTTCTATCTTCAGGACTCACAAACTCACCATAAACCGGTGGAGATAACCAACCTTGTTCTTGAATCATTGCTAAAAACTGGGTTTCTCCTTGCTGCTTCAACATCCACTCTAATTTATTTCGAGCGTCTTCAGAGCAATTGAACATCGCCATATTAGACAAATACATCAACACACTTCCTTGCTTGTCTTGTGGCAATCCAATAAGCCATTTACTGACAGGAAACGGATTATTGTTTCGAGTTTCTTCTAAGCAAAAACCGACTTTATCATCAAAGTCTCGAACGGCAGATTGAGCAATATCTGATAATTGTCCATAGCCAGCTATATCAGTGTATAGTTTTTCTGCACTAACATTACATGATAGTAAAATGCTTACACTCATCAGTATGTTACCTAGTAGCTTCACTGACACACCTCCAAAACTCTTGTTCTTTACCTTGAGATTTTAGCCACTGGGACGTTGATATGTTGTAGATTTTCATTCGGTTTATATTGCTTATAGAAGTCATTACCGTAGCAAATCCCTCCCAATCATACGTTGCAACGTTCGTCAGCTTTTCATGAGGTTGACCTTTTAGAAAAATATCAAAAAACGGGATCACGGCGATCACTTTCGCTAACAGGTTCGCGCTTTCTACCGTATCGATAATCTCTTCTACCGCTTTAATACCCGATACAGATAAACGGTCTGGATCCATTTCACACTGTGCAATATTTATCATCATCAAGCCTCTACAGGTTTCCGCCAGTCGTCTACGCCATAAGTACTCGCCATATGGTGCGCCCACTCTATTTTGCGGTAGTTGAAAAACAGGTTTACGAATTGGTTGATATTGCTTGCTTTATCCTCTCTGGAATCAGGCAAAAGCACTTGAATTTCACTAAGACGAGCGTTTGTTAATGATGTCGTGAAAAAACGTTCCTGTCTCCCACTCAATGACATTCGATACCAGTCTAAGGAGACCGATTCTATGGTCTCACCTTGGCAAAGTGCATTGTACAGCAGTGGTAAAGCGCTCGTGATTTCACAAGTCACTTTTAATGGACCATGAACACGCTGTCCACTAGGTTGACCACTTTGTCGGTCTGTGGGGGTAAGAATCAGATGTCCAATACTTTGAACTAATATTTCGTGTTGGTGAGGTTCGACCGCCCCATCGCCTACAGAATCGTGTGAACCAGCGTTTCGGGTAATTAACCCTTGATTGGTTCCTATTATGGTTAAGTAACAAGGTTGTGGCATCGTTAAATATCCAAACGGTTGTATACGTCCATCGAGCCTATCAAATCGCTTGTATTCACTTCAAGTCAGGGCTTGGTGTTAATGAACGCATATCACTGTGATACAATATCTCACTCGCTGATGTCACAAAAACACTCCATCACTGCTAGAATCCAGCCTCGCAGAGACTAACCGCACCAGTGGCGCTCAATGCCACTGCAACCCAGAGAAGCCAAACACGCTATGCGCAGTCGCGAAGACTGAGCAGCGAGCATAGCAGTGTTGGCGTTCCTATCGCTTGCAGAGAATCAATCGAGTGTCGAGATTGATTACCCTTCCCTACGTTCCGCAAACGCAGTGCGCCAGTGTTTGAGCGTTAGCGAGTCAACCCCGTATAGTAATACGGGGTGAAAGTCTTAGTCGCTTTACACACTATTTCAATAATTAACGTGCCATACAACCATCTCTAACGGTATACTGGACGGCATGTAAGTAACTGGTTCAATGTGTTTATTTGCATTTTTCGAGTATAAAAGTTGTTAACAAAACGAGTTGGCTAGATGAACGTTAAAGATTTTACGGAATGGTACATTCACAATAGACCTGTATATAAGAGGCTATCAGAAAAGGTTGAATCAGTATTAATAGAGTTATTTGAAGCTAAAGGCATTAGCTACCACATGGTCACATCTAGAGTTAAAGATATAGAAAGTGCGCGTAAAAAAGCTAGTGACGATAAATACGAACAACCTACCGATCTGCAAGATTACGCCGGGATACGCGTTATCACCTATGTGGAAGATGAAGTGAAAGCTGTAACCCAAGTGATTGAAGAGTTATTTGATATAGACCATCAAAATAGTTCGAATAAATCAGAGGCACTTGGTATAGATAAAGTCGGATACAAGTCCGTACACTACATAGCCAAGCTAAAAGCAGATCGATTACAGTTACCGGAATACAAGCAATACGTAGATAAGTGTTTCGAGATTCAAATAAGAACAATTCTACAGCACGCTTGGGCTGAAATTGAGCACGACCGAAATTATAAGTTCTCTGGTAAGCTTGATACCCAACTAACTCGCCGCTTTAAATTGCTTTCAGGTGTTCTTGAACTCGCAGATAGAGAGTTCAATTCAATCTCAAATGAAATAGACGAGATAGCTGATAGTGTAGTTCAGGGTAAACTAGATACAGAAATATCTTCAGCCGCTGTAGCGTCATTGCTTAAATCACGATTCGCCGGAGTCATTGAGGAATTATCTTTGGAGTACTACCCTGACGTCAGAGGTACAGGTATTGCTGAGTTAGAAAGGTTTGGAATCACTTGCTTAGAGAAGTTAAGTGATATGATTCCTGAAGACACCGACGAGTATTTACGTATTAGCGCAAGTGAAGTCGAAAATGAAGAATATTTTTATGAGCTTGGTATTTTGCGCAATGTGATGATAATTGCTGATACAGATAGATATTTTTCTGAAGCTATGCTTCCGTCAAGTCGTTGGACTTCATGGTGCCACCCCGATGAAATCGGGCTTCGTGAACGCTCTAAGGAATATCTCGAACGCCATGGCGTAGACATAGAACACATAGAACAAACGTATGGGATACCTTACTATCCTCCGCATTAACATTTATCTCGTTACCAAGGCTCCTATCGGAGCCTTGGTATCACATTCTTTTAGTTATAATACGAGCGTATTTGAGCAACTTCGAACAGGTTTTAATTTCTAACTCTGATTTTATTTCTAACAGGCATATACCCGTTATTATTTCTTGTGGCTTTACTAGCTGCCCTGTTGGTAGTTCCATCATCCCCCCCTTAATTGCAAATCCCTCCCAATCTGAATTTTTTGAGAGTTCTAGGCGTTTATACATTCTCATCAGCCTTTTACATTCTCTTGGTATATCCTTTCCTTGATCCCATTTCTTGACCGTTCTCACACTTTTGAAACAAAGATCAGCAGTCTGTTCAACAGTCAGGCCACATTCAAATTCACGAAAAATATAGTTTTTGGTCATTTCGTGATACTTCATGATTTACTCTCGCTAAACTGCAAGAGTTTAATAATTCATAAATTAATGTGATACCAGTTCCATTGAACATAAGGGCACACAATACGCATTGAGCTTGTGGGTGCATTTTTGTGACGCACAAAAAGCCCACGTATGTGGGCTTGTCGTTTAGTCATGCCTGAACTTGAAGAGTAATTCTCCCATACCTATGCCGTTAAAAGGCAAATAGTGTTGCTCAGTAAGTTGAGTCAGTGCTTTCTTATCGTCTTCGGTCAATTTAATTAGCGCTTTATCTTGTTTGCTTGTGGCTAGCTCTCCGTAAACAGGGATATTCAACCAACCTTCTTTTTTCAACATAGTTAAAGCGTGTTGTTCATTTTCGCTTTCAAGAGTATCGATAAGCTTATCTCGTTCAGAATCCAGACATCTAGACTCTGCCAAGCTATATAAATAAACCACAACACTAGCTTGTTTTTCTCGTGGTAGAGAAAGCAGCCAATCGTTGACCGGATATGGGTTATTCGTGCGGTTTTCTTTTCCCTGAGACTCTAACCATTGTTCAAAAGCTATGTCAGCAATCACCTTTCGATGTATATCATTTACCGATTGTTAGCCTTACTATGCATGGTTACACCGTAACTTACATGTCACATCCGATGTACTAGGGATTAACCAGAAAAGGTAATTAACCCCTAATACCCCATCAAATTTGTTACGGCGTCACTATTTTAGGGCTTGCTTAACCGGCGCTAATTGCCAATCGTTGTATGCATATGAGCGCGCGCCGGCCATATAACGTAGGTTTAAATTGCGATTTGAAAGCAGTATTTCGACGAATAGATCGTTTTCGCTGCGGCTAACGGGCGTAAACCTCAGAATATCGCCATGACAAGTTCTTGCAAACTCCAAGGGCGTTCCATTCGCAAGAATACTAACACTCTCATTATCGACGAAATACTCACTGCTGCCGCACTCTACTCCTCGAAGGGTCAAAGAAAGTTGCTTTTGCTTCGCCACCTCTAGCGTGGGCAAAGCAATAGACTCTGCGATAACGTCTTGTTGTTTCGCGATTACTGGCGAGGCAGTTATCGCCAAAAAAACAGCGGCTAGGCTGAATTTAGTTCGTAGGTTCATTATGTGTTCCTGTGATTCACTATATTTCTAAGCCTATCAGAGACATCACAAAATGGAATCCAATTCATCAACTAGTGTGACGTTTTTTCAGTACTTTCAAACCACAACACCAAACTTCAGTAAACAAACAGCATATATCGATACCATGAAATTACGATACGGGAATCGTTACGCCGCAACCCGACAGAACAATACACTGGGTGACAGTAAGCGCTTGCACACTGCACTTTTATTTATGTAATTTAATTACAAACCATGTTTATTGGCAATCGCCAATAGCACAAAATACCACGCTAAGTTATTGAAATAATTAAATAATTGATAATCACCAGCCTTTATCAAGTAGACTTTCAGTAACTTACAGAATCTATGGTTTGGCAGTTGATGGAGCTACGTACGTTGGACTGGAGGATTTTTGTTATTGTTTGTTGGTATGAAGATTTAGTTATAGTGCGCATTGGTTCAACAGGTATAAAAAAAGAGCAGTTCCCTGCTCTCTTTATAATGTTTAGTATTTTCTCGTCGATTACTGTTTGGCAGCTTTTTCTCGAATCTGTTCAGCGACAACTTTAATCGCTTGTGCTGTACTCATGCCCTCTGCCATTAGTTTTTGAATTTCTTCGACTGCTTTTTGTTGTTGTTCGTGTGTCAGTGGTGGCAAATCGTCAAACATAAAAAAGGCTCCTGATATTTTAGGAGCCGACTATAGTACGAATTACAGAGAAAGGCTAGTGACCTACCCTAACGATTTAGTTAGTAACTTGTCAGGAAGTTAATGTAGGCTCCCATTGAATTTTCGTTGGTGTAACTCGCGCCAATATCAAGTTGGAATAGGTTCAATGGAGACAAGCCGATACCAGCAGTAACCGTGTCATCTAGATTGTCGTAAGCCAGATTGCGATTCCAACCTGCACGCAGTTTTAACTGGCGCATGATGTCAATCTCACCACCAACTCTTAACATCTGAGTGTTGTCGTTAAAATTGGTGTAGCGCTCTTCTTCATTTAAATCGTAGTCAACACTAATCGTTGCGTAATCAGCAACCAATCCAACACCCACGGTATAAAGTGGTCTCATCTGGTATGAGTAACTAACAGGATCAAATGTACGGCTTTGCGTGGCATCGATTTTAGAAGTCACCGAAGAACCAGCCAACTCCTGAGTATTAATGTCACGAGAGACTAAGTTTGTTGCAGCAAAACCAACTCTGAGCGGGCCATAAAACCAAAGAAAACCAGCGTCCATATTGAACATGGTTTCACCAGTGCCGTTATCGCGAATATCTTTAATGTCGTAGTTGTTCAAGTTAGCTGAATATACATAAGTGTAGATCCGCTGAAGCTTTGGTGTAATACCGAATGAAATGTGTTGGCCTAAGAATGTCTGATATTTAGCTAATGAAATACCCACTTCCGTCACCCCGACACCAACAGCATTTACTGCACTTAGTTCTGCATTTATGGCAGGATTAAGTGCTGGGTCGATACCACTGTTAGCACCTTTGTAGATATCTGTTTGCGCAAATGACTCTGCATAGGCTTTGCCGAACACATTCGCTGCTACATATCGGTTTGGTATTGCAAATGCAACGACACCACCAAATTCAAGTTTTGCAATGTCACCTTCTAGGGCGTTTAAGGTCGTTCCTAGTTCTGATATGTTTGAATAGTCACCACCAATCGCTTTGTCGATTAAGCCTGCGGCCTTGTCGAGGTCATCAACCATCATATGTTCATCGCTATACGATAAACCAAAACTTGGTGTGATCATGCCAACGTCATCATTACGACGATATATTGCAGTGAGTGCTGGGTTGTAGAAAGGAGCAGTTAGAAAATTTGCAGAGACAACGCCAACGCCACCCATTGCATCTCCGCGAGCTTCAATCGCGTAGTTAGCTGCCAAAGCCGTTCCCGAAGCTAAAGCGATAGACAACGATAAGAGTGTTAGTTGTTTTTTCATATCGGTATAAACTTTTTTATTCCATGTGTTTATAGCGACCTATTGTCTATCAACTTTAATTATTCCTCTACTGAAACATCATACGTTTTGCTAATTATTTGTGATTGTTCAACAATTATCGGCCCTTGCCAGCGTTGATGGTTAATTGCGACCGCTAAAACATAGCGTCCGGGCTCGATACCAATGTTGCCGAGTGAAGTTGGATAATCTGCATCAACGGTTTGTCCCCAAACACGAACATAATTGCCATCGACATAGTCATAGACCGATGTATCCAGTTTAGGCAGTGGGCAATGTGGATTGAGTAAAGCGTTACGCTCTACTTTCCATTGGGCTTTGGCATTCCAGCGCACTGAGACTGACGCTTTCGGTTCCCCAAGAATTAGCCACGAACTCCAAGATGTCTGATCTGCGGCGGTGACATCAATTCGATATAATCCCATGGTGACGCGACTATTTAGATTGTATCGTTTGGTGTAAATCTTAGTTCCGACTTCGTTGTCTTTTGGGGTTGCTTCCGTAAAAGTATTGTCTGTCGAAATTGGCTTAGACACCCAACGCGTTAAAGAAATGTCTTTGATCTCTTTACTGGCTTCGACCTCTACGATAGCACGGTATGCATCACGACCAGGACTTTGAATATCTGTCCGACGTACGATGACATTGTTGATCCACTGAGGTAACGATTTGTTGTCGAGTGTTTTACCACAATCTATTTCTAGTGACTGAAGTAAAAGGTCATTTAGATGAGGTGTGATAGAGCGATTCTGTTCCAGTTGCCAAACTTCTACTAGAGACGAAAACATAGACGGAAGATCGTCATTAAGCAGATGCTTATGCGCCTGTGTTAATGGTGAATTGCTTTCGAACCAAGGTACTTGTAGGGCTGAAAGCGGTGCACTGACCAATAGTGCACCGAGTAATAGGCTTGGTTTAACCATTAGGCTTTCATTTTGTATCCAACGCCACGAAGCGTTTCAATCTCTAAACCTGGTAACTTTTGGCGCAGCTGCAACACGTGTGTGTCTACAGTACGAGTTGTTGGGAAATGATTGTATCCCCAAACATGGTCTAATAGTTCGTCACGGGTAAACACTCGGCCTAGATTGCTTGCCAAAAAGAGCAGCAAATCGAACTCAGTACGCGTTAACGTAATCGATTCGTCTCGGTAGAAAACTTCACGAGTTGCCTTATCGATGATCAGATGCTCTGTAACCACTTTAGTGTCGTCGAAAGAATCCCCTTCAGGTGCACGCAGTTGCGCTCGAATACGGGCAAATAATTCCGCTTCGGCAAAAGGTTTGGTCAAATAATCGTTCGCACCTGCGTCTAAACCCATCACTTTGTCTTTAACCGTCACTAGTGCAGTCAGTAGGATAACAGGTACATCTTTCAGCTTTTTCCACTCTACAAGGTGGTCAACTGAGTCACCATCAGGTAACTGACGATCAAGGATGACAAGATCCGCTTTTTCCCAGTACTGAGTGACGTCAGCAATTGTTTCTGAGTGGAAACATTCGTATCCCGCTTGTTCAAGGCTGACTAGCAGGCCATCAGCTAAGTTTTTGTCATCTTCAACGAGAAGCAGTGTCTGTTTCACAAGGTATCTCCAAAATAAACGTTGTTGGTGGACCAACTAGCGACATTTTTCCGCCCATCCTTCCAACCATAGATTCTACGATGGTTAAGCCTAATCCTAGGCCACTTTTACTTACAAACGGCTTTCGAAGTTGACGCCAATCTTTAGCAGACAACTCGCCCTGATCCATCACTTTAACCGTAATTTTTTGTTTCGCTGTTGTCACATCGACAACAACAGGTGCAACACCATACTTAACCGCATTGCGTATTAAATTGTCTATACAGGTTCCTAACCAATATACATTGAGTTTGGCCGCCACGTCTTGGTTTATGACAAATTTGACGTTGCTATTAAACTCTTCTTCAACTTTAAATTCTAACCACTCTCCAACCGATGGTACCCAGTCTGTTGCAAGAGGTTTGTTATCAGATTGCAAGTAATCTTTACTCGCTTCAGCAAGCTGACGTAAACGTCGTGAATCTTCACATAGGCGGCGAAACTCGTCGTAGACAGTTTCGGGTAGCTTTTCAAATTCACGGCGAAAGCCTTCGACCGTTAACGACAAACTGGCGATCGGTGTACGCAGCTCATGAGTCAGAATTTGCAAAATGAGCATTCTGCTCTTCATCTCTTGTCGTTTGGTATTCCAGCGATAAACAGACCAGCCCATCACCAACAAAATGTTGGCAATGACTAAAACCACCATACTAATGCGTAAAAGATCAGAGTGGTCTTCAACTTCCCAACACAAATTACCGCGTTGAACAAAACAGCTCGCGCTCGAGTCTCTTAAATTAAATGTAACCCCTGCTGTTTCGATGTTCTTTCGCCATACGCTCTCCGGAAACACGAGATAATTATCATTTTGGCGTAACCATAGCTCATTACGCTCAACGAACATGCTCGAACCAGAAATCAAAGCAAGGACGGCATCTTCGTTCATTCGCTGTAAACGCCCCAGCAAGGTCGTATCCGGAGCGAGTTCGCGCTCCTGAATATGCATGTACTGTTGTAAATTCTCCAACTGGTCAGGATGCCCTAACACATAACGACTAGCATATGTGCCGCCGCCCGGATGAATCAACGCACTGCGAGCAAACCATTTTTCGCTCAACTGAGTTCCCTTACACATCGCTCTCGTAAACACCAGTGGTTCGGTGATTAAAGGGCTAAGTGGAAGTTTACCTGTACAGTTTTGTGCAAGGTTATAGAGACGTTGAACATCTCGCAGCGGATACGTGGCGGTCTGAGGCAGCATAGATTCAGGCGTGAGCAAACGTGTGGGATAGTCAGACTGCAAACTACGAATATCGTAAGACACCGTCGCCTGCGACTCATCAAATAGATCCACAAATCTGTCAATGCGCTCTGGCAGCGACTCAGCGTATACACCGCCCGACTGTAATATCAGGCCAATTATCGCTGCTTTTAGTATCGTCTTTATCAATGCAAAAATTCAATAAATCAGTAGGTTAGATTTAGAGTAAAACATTATGACAAAAATACAAAATCGAAATGTGATATCCATGTCAGAAATAATGCTCATAAATAACAAAAGCCAGCATATTGCTGGCTTTTATATTGAAGTGTTGAGCTTATAGTGCTTTAGAGATTGCGTCTACGCTCTCTTTCGCATCACCAAACAACATCTGGGTATTTTCTTTGAAGAACAGCGGGTTTTGAACGCCTGCATAACCTGTGTTCATAGAGCGTTTGAATACGATAACATTTTGCGCATTCCATACTTCCAGTACAGGCATGCCTGCAATCGGGCTGTTTGGATCTTCAAGCGCAGCAGGGTTAACCGTATCGTTTGCACCGATCACCAATACTGTATCGGTTTGAGGGAAGTCGTCATTGATTTCGTCCATCTCTAACACGATGTCGTAAGGTACTTTAGCTTCGGCAAGTAACACGTTCATATGACCAGGCAGACGACCTGCAACTGGGTGGATACCAAAGCGAACTTCAACGCCTTGCGCACGTAGCTTCTCAGTGATTTCATGCACTGGGTACTGCGCTTGTGCTACCGCCATACCATATCCTGGAGTGATAATAACTGACTTCGAGTTCTTCAGCATATCCGCCACTTCTTCAGCCGACGTTTCACGGTGTTCGCCCTGCTCTTCGTCGGAAGAGATAACCACTTCTTGGCCGAAGCCACCAGCAATAACGCTGATAAATGAACGGTTCATTGCTTTACACATGATGTAAGACAGAATGGCACCCGAAGAGCCAACAAGCGCACCTGTTACGATCAAAAGGTCGTTCGCTAACATAAAGCCCGCTGCCGCTGCTGCCCAACCTGAGTAAGAGTTCAGCATTGAAACAACAACTGGCATATCGGCACCACCGATTGAAGCGACCAAGTGATAACCAAATGCAAATGCAATTAGAGTCATCACGATAAGCGCAAACATGCTGCCATCAGCATTAACGAAATGAACCAAAAGCAACGTTGAAACAACAATCGCGGCAAGATTCATTTTGTGTTTATGCGGTAGATTTAGTGGCGAAGATGAGATAATGCCACGTAGCTTACCAAACGCAACCACCGAACCTGTAAAGGTCACCGCACCAATGAACACACCGAGGAAGACTTCCACAAGGTGAATGACATGCTCTGCGTGAGTAGCTGACTCCGGTGCATCAAGATAGCTGTTAAAACCAACAAGAACCGCCGCCATACCGACAAAGCTATGTAGAATCGCAACCAATTCTGGCATCTCGGTCATTTCTACTTTCTTCGCGAAATGGATACCAATGCCACCACCAATTACCATAGCGATGATGATCCAAACTAGACCTTGAGAGTCTGGACCAAAGATCGTCGCGATCAACGCAATCGTCATACCTGCGATACCATAGTAGTTCCCTGATCTCGCAGACTCCTGCTTAGACAATCCGGCTAAGCTCAAAATAAAGAATAATGCAGCAACAATATAAGCTGCTTGTACTAATCCTGCAGACATTCCCTGTTACTCCTTAATCTTTACGGAACATTTCAAGCATGCGCTTGGTAACGGTGAATCCACCGAAGATGTTGATACTCGCTATCAGTACTGCGATAAACGACAGGAATGATACGACACCATTGCCCTGACCGATTTGCAGTAATGCGCCAACAACGATAATACCGGAAATCGCATTTGTTACTGACATAAGCGGAGTGTGGAGTGCATGGGTAACATTCCAGACCACGTAGTAACCTACTACGCACGCAAGCACGAACACGGTAAAGTGAGATAGAAACGCCGCTGGAGCGACAGACGCGATCCAAGCAAATGCACCTACCGCAGCAACTAAGCCTGCCATTTTCTTAACTGGTGAAACTGGCTCTTCGACTTTAGGTTGTGGTTTCGCTTTCGGTTGCGCTGCTTTTTGCTCAGGTTGCGCTGAAACTTGGATTGGTGGTGCAGGCCAAGTAACTTCACCTTCCTTAATAACGGTGACACCACGAAGTACAACATCTTCAAAATCGATGTTAATGTTGCCATCTTTTTCTTTAGCCAGCAGTTTAAACAGGTTTACGATGTTGGTCGCGTAAAGTTGCGAAGACTGGGTAGGAAGACGACCGACCATATCGGTGTAGCCTACGACCTTAACGCCATTTGCTGTTGTGATGACTTTGTCTGCAACCGTGTATTCACAGTTACCACCGTTAGCTGCCGCTAAGTCGACGATAACGCTACCTGCTTTCATGCTATCTACCATCTCTTTGGTAATTAGCTTAGGTGCAGGACGACCAGGAATGAGCGCTGTAGTAATGATGATATCAACATCTTTCGCCTGTTCAGCGTAAAGTTCAGCCGCTTTCTTGTTGAACTCATCCGACATTTCTTTGGCGTAACCATCGCCAGATCCCGAGTCCTCTTTGAAGTCGACTTCTAGGAACTCAGCACCCATTGATTGGACTTGCTCTTTAACTTCAGGACGAACATCAAAAGCGCGTACAATCGCACCGAGACTGCCAGCCGCACCGATAGCCGCAAGACCAGCAACACCCGCCCCCGCAACGAGTACTTTCGCTGGTGGAACCTTACCTGCGGCAGTAATCTGACCGGTAAAGAATCGACCAAACTCATGCGCAGCTTCAACGACCGCGCGATAACCAGCAATGTTCGCCATGGAAGACAGCGCATCAAGGGCTTGTGCTCTTGAGATACGCGGCACAGCGTCCATCGCCATTACGTTAATGTTTTTGCTTGAAAGCTTTTCCATTAACTCTGGGTTCTGTGCTGGCCAGATAAAACTGATTAAGCTTGCACCATCTTTTAGCAGTGCAATTTCATCATTCTTTTCATCTGCAAGAGGCGCATTGACCTTTAAGATCAAATCCGACTCCCAAACCTGCTCGGTAGATACGATTTTCGCTCCCGCCGCTTCAAAAGAAGCGTCATCGAAACTCGCGAGTTCACCTGCCCCAGCCTCTACGTTAACTTCGAAGCCTAATTTTAATAACTGCTCGACCGATTTCGGCGAGGCAGCCACTCGCGTTTCACCCGCGAGTATTTCTTTTGGCACACCAATTTGCATTAGCTATTCCTTGACTATCAGCAACAATGATTGTTCTGTTTTTATCCAACGAATTTAGATACTTCAAGCATTTTGTAACAAAAACACAAAATATCATTACATATAACCGTTGGGAATGAATAAACCAGCTGGTTAGATCGTTCAGCAATATGCCACAGATTAGGTCAGAAAAGGTCTAACCAGTTGGGAAAAATTACCGTTAAAACAACCGATTATGTAGCATCTAAATACTAAAAAGAGCCATCAGCATAACGACTAATGACTCTCAAGTTTATGATGCTTATCAATTTGCGATAGGATCTTATTGGAAAATGTTGTCGCCCATTTGATCAATGAACATTTGCGCTTTCTTCAACATAAATTCGTTGGCATCGTTCGCAGTTGGCAAAACGTCCGAGCGAATAAAACGGTGTGATTTTATCTCTTCACCAAACTGCTTGGTGATTCGCCCTGCTATCCGGTATTGACCACCCTCAGGCTGTGCTTCTTGATAGATCAAATAACCCTTATATTCAACAGGTTCTACGGCAACTTCTGGTTGCGCTTTCTGGCCCCCAAACAAGCGAGAAAAAAGTCCCACACACTACTCCTTGGTTAATTACTTAGCCTTGTGCAAAAGTGGTTTTTCGAACCACTCAAGTTCAATGTCGTCATCAAATGCCTGCTTACTGAATATGACAGGCACTTCATCTTTCCTATTTTTACGTCGGTCGTCAACAATCATTGTCTTGGCGGCTTCAACCGCCACCGTCGCATATTGCTTTAACGTCACTAAACGTTCTTCAGCCAACGCCGACAAAAAATCGATGTCATGGCGAATATAGACTGGCCTCAATTGACTCAATGCTAAGCACGCTAGATCAGCCAACTGCTCATGATCAAAGTTTTCAATATATTCTGGCTGGGCTAAGACTTGCCCGACCAAGTTTTCCATATAGTTATGTACGTCAACACTAATCTGCATATAACTTAACTCCCTTTAAGAGTTACCTATCCTAACATTGCTTACTTCATCGCGGCATGTGGTTTTCATTGTGATGCGTAATCAAACACCATTTTTTGAACACAATTCATACACGCCTTAGGTTTTCATAGATAAGTTTAGTAAAAAGCTTGGAAATTCATCAAATAAAAGTATTCTTAACGAGTTATTAATCAACAATTGTTTCTATTCAGGCTAGGTTTCATGTCGTTTTCCGTCGTCACTACAAATTGGTTCCGAATTGCGTTACCTCTGCTATTGCTGACGTTTATCGCCTTCGGTATGGACAATGTAGTGAGACTCACTCAAGCGAACCTTGGTTTCGTCACCAAAATGCCTTTTGTTTTGTTCGCAACGGCTATTTTGCTTGCCAATCCATTTAAACAAAGTCGCATCGCGATGACAGCGAGCGCCCTTGCAGTGGCTTACTGGTTGATCCAAAACCGTTTACAGTCACCTCTGTCTTCTGGCACCACAATCTTAGAGCTTTCGCTGCTGGCTGCATTGCTACCTATCGCATTAGTTTTAGTGTTTAGTTACAAGGACAGCAATCTGTTTTCACACTCTTTTGCCATCTACTTGGTTAAGCTTGGCCTTTTTGTACTGTGGTGTTATCTCATTCTGACGCATTTCTATGACGGCGGCTTCGACGACATTAATGAAACTTTTTTGTTTGTGATCCCAACCGTTTCAAAGCTGCCGTTTATACTCGTAGTCTATCTACTGGCTATGGTGCTGATATTTGCCATCTGTGTGCTGAGTCAAAATCGGATAATCGATGTCGTGCTCTATTCGTCAGCTTTGCTCGCGTCGACGACATTTGTTTTTTTCCATGTTCCGCATATCTCGAGCACCATGTTCTCTCTCGCTGGTATCTTGCTATTGGTCTACTTGTTGTCTGCCAGTTACGAATTGGCGTTTAAAGATACATTGACCGATATCCCTGGTCGCCTAGCGCTTGAGTCTGATTTACGCCATCTTGGCAGGCGTTACACTATTGCCATGCTGGACATCGACCATTTTAAGTCATTCAATGATACCTACGGGCACGATACAGGCGATGATGTGCTTAAACTTGTTGCGAGTCGCTTGCAGCTCGTTGGTGGACGTGCCAAGGTGTATCGCTATGGAGGTGAAGAGTTCACTGTCCTGTTCAAAGGAAAGCTGGCTGACGAAGCAAAAGATCATCTTGAACGGCTTAGAACCTCGATTGAGTCTTACGAAATGACCCTGCGCGATCAGGATTCTCGTCCAAAGAGTGACAAATTAGGTTCTAAAAAACGTGGGCCGAAAAAGAACGAAGAGAGCGTTAATGTGACCATCAGTATTGGGGTTGCAGACAGCAGCGAAACCAAGGATGTCTCCACGGTTATGAAGAGTGCAGACGAGGCTTTATACAAGGCCAAAAAGTCTGGACGAAATCAGGTCTGTCTCGCCTAGCCGTCAATCTGCCTGATTAAAGAACAGTACAATACTGCCCCCTTTGAGATTACTCCCGTAATTGATATTCAGGCCGATTCCAACATTATCAATCCAATCCGATTCAAACGGTGGCGTCATTAACCAACCGACAGACCCTTCGTAATAGAATGAAGTACCAAGTGGTTTGCTGGTATCGCCACCAATATCTATTCGTCGAAAACTACTGTAGATAGATTGAACTGAGCGACCGAAACGGCTGACGTTGTAATAGGCTGCAATACCATTCGCGCTATACCAACCTTCTGGATTGCCAACTTCTCCAAAGTTAGCCTCGCCCCAACCTTGTCCATAAAAATAGTGGAAAGATGACGACCAATTCCAACTTCCCCATGTGGTGGGTTTGTTGTGCTTAAATTCAACATGTGGTTCAACCGATAGCGCCCAGGCATCAGTGTTAAAAATGACATTATCCAATGCGGGTTTTACGACATTATTCGAGAAATCACTGCGGTAATCGTGATTATTTCTAAAATATTGGAGATGTAAGCCAACGCCTGGGGTCACTGTCCAAAAGTCTGTCAGCTGGTATTTATATCGGTAGGCAGTAAACGCACCTAACACAAACTCGTGCTGATAATCATCTCTATCCTGTGCGCGGATTTCGTAGTCTTGTCTCGAAGCAAGCACTGAGAACCGTGTAAAGATTTGGTGTTTATGGATCGCTTCATCGTCGCTAAGATCAAAGGTATATGGTAGCGCCGAAACCGCAATTTGCTGACGCAAAAGAACCGACTCCTGTGAGCCGATATCTTCGTTGTCGAGATTGAACCACTCGTTTGGATCGAAATCGTGGACACCGAAGGTAAAAACGTCACTATCAGTTAGCACGATAGCCGCTGAAAAAGCTTGTTCCAGATAGGCCTGATACGCTTGACTGCCCTTCGCACACGCGAACGGTGACACAAGCACTAAAGGCAGGGATACATAGCGAGATAGCCGTGAAACAGACATCGAGACCTGAACTCAATTAGATCAATAGTAAGAATAAGTTAACGTCAAAATTCCGGTTAGGCAATACGAACATTTGACTATTTTGAACACTTAAATTGATTACGCCCCGCCACCTTAGCTTGGTAGAGTAACTTGTCGACGGAGTCATAAAATTCGTCGATACTTTCACGACCGGTAGGAACTTTGCTGAACACACCCTGTGACACCGTCACGTAATTGGCAACATCACTGTATTCGTGCGCTATTTGGGCATTTTCCAATGCATCTTGTATGCGTTGAGCATCGGTGTGCGCTTTGTTTTCATCGCTATGGCCGAGAATAACAACAAACTCCTCACCACCATAACGACCTACGACTTCACCACTTCTTTCGAACAAACCGTTAATGATCGAAGCAATAGTGACTAAGCAACGATCCCCTTCCAAGTGACCGTAGTTATCGTTGTAAAGTTTAAAGCGATCAACATCGAGTAATATCAAGCTCAATGGCAGTTCATGGCGTCCATGTAACGTGATCATCTCTTTAAGCTCTGAATCGATAAAGCGACGATTTTTAACTTTGGTCAAACCATCTTCTTGAGCGAGTTGGGCAAGTTCTTGGTTGGCTTTGGCCAGCGCTGCGGTTTTTTGTTTCAGTTCACGACGCATAAAGGCAATGCGTTGCATCGCAACAAGCTTAGAATTTAGGACAATTATATCAACGGGCTTAACGAGATAGTCATCACCACCAGCCTCAATGGCATTTGCGACCATGCTTGGCTCATCATGCCCACTAAGAAAGATGATAGGAACCCAGTCAGGATAGAGCTCTCGAATTTTGCGTGAGACCTGAAAACCGTTCATGTCAGGCATAGAGATGTCTAAGAGGATCAATTCAGGTTCAAACTGTGGATAGAGCTCAAGTGCTCGGCTACCAGAGTCAGCCATTTCGACCGTATGGCCAAGTTGCTTGAGACGAATTGCCAGTTGAATACGTTCCATCTGAACATCATCAACCAACAAAATCTTCATGGAAGAACCGTTTATTTCCACTCTATCAATATCCTAGTGCGGGTATCCGCTAATAAATCGTCAAATCTTCGTTTAAGCCGGAAAAACAATCAAGAAATCACACGCTTAATAAAAGCATACTCTACCACGGGTTATTCATCCATTGAAGGTTGACTTTTAGCGCCATTTTTTTACGATAGCGCGGTTACTAAATACATTTTAAGAGAAATCATACATGTCTGACGTTAATCAAACAGAACAACCAAAAGTAGACTTAGCAGAAGTATCAGCAGAACTTCGTCAAGTAATTGAGTTTGACCAAGTTCCGGAAGCGATGCACTACATGGTGACGTCAATCCATGAAGTTTCTGAAGAAGCCGTTCGTGAATCTTGGAATGAGCTACCAAACAGCGCACAAAACGTTTTGGATAACTTTGAACAGTTTCATGCACTTGTTTCAGTAAGTCAGGCATTTGCTGGTCTTAATGTAATGGAAGAGTTTCCTTCATTAAACCTACCGAAAGAGATGACTGAAGAGCAAAAAGAAGAGTACCGTGCTCAACTGCTTGATCAAGTCCTTCACAACTGTGTGAAAGATATGGTCAAGCAAATTAAGAAAGCACGCCGTGACCCTATTCTAAAACGCGACTTTACTGACGTATTCGCGAAATAGTAGAGTTTAAAAACGCCGCTAAATGCGGCGTTTTTTAGTTCGATAGCACAATGTCTCTCTGAGTAACACTGACACCTTTGATTTGCGCATAAACGCTCATGCCTACGGTCAAGGCTAATTCATCTCTCGCCCAAGCGGTGATTGTGGCACCTAAATAACAGTTTTCAGCTAACTTTAACTGGATCGATACACTCTGTCGTTCTTGCCCACTTGAGTATGTTTCAATGCTGGCTATCGTCGCCAAAAAGATGTTGCGGATTGACGTTCGTTTCGGCTCTTCAAGCATCAATGACACGTCATTTGCCCTAACTTGTAGGCGAACAGGCGCCCCAATTGTTCCATCAACCTTTTGCACCCACAAATTGATATCTGGAGCAAGTTCGACCTTAGATAATGCGTATTGGGTATTATGCTCAATAAGGCGACCCTCGAACAATGAGCTTTGCTCTGAAAAGGACTGCCATGGCTTCATTACCTGTGAAGACCAGACTTGATCTATCGGTCCCGCTAGCGCAATTGTCCCCTGTTCTACCACAACCAGATGATGCGCTAAACGCAAAACCTCGTTCAAGCTATGCGAGACATAGATAATCGGAATCTCAATGCTGTGGGCTAACTGTTCCAAATATGGCAACACCTCACGTTTACGTGGTAAATCAAGGGATGCGAGAGGCTCATCCATCAATAGAATGCTCGGTTTAGACAATAGCGCACGACCTATGGCAACGCGCTGCTTCTCGCCCCCTGAAAGCTGGTGAGGATAACGATCAAGCAAGGTTCTGAGCGCTAAGAGTTGCACAACGTCATCAAAATGCACGGGATCTGCCGACTTAACTCCATAGGTAAGATTTCGGTTGACTTTAAAATGTGGGAACAACCGAGCATCTTGAAATACATAGCCAACGTTGCGTTTGTGAACCGGCTTATTAAAGCGCTTTGAGGAGTCAAACAGTGTTTCACCATTTATCACAATGCGACCTTGTGATGGCGTGGTTAGCCCGGCAATGACATTAATTAATGAGGTTTTACCCGCGCCAGAACGACCAAATATTGCGGTGATACCTTTCTCTGGTAAATGAATATCGATATCAAAATTGGCATCGCCCAGTGACTGCTGGTAGCAAATTTCCAAACTCATAAGTTGCCCCCTAAGCGCTTAGCACCGACTCGGCTTAACCACTCGGAGGCAATCAGAGAACTCAACGCGATTGCAATTGAGATAATGCATAAACGCATCGCTTCTGTTTCTGAACCAGGAGTCTCAATAAAGTTGTACATCGCCAGCGGGATAGTTTGCGTTTCGCCTGGGATATTCGATACAAAACTGATGGTAGCGCCAAATTCACCCAGGCTGCGCGCAAAGGAGAGCATCGTCCCTGTAATTATCCCAGGAATCGTTAACGGAAGAGTGATGGTGAAGAAGATCCTCACTGGTGAAGCGCCAAGCGTCGCCGCAGCTTGCTCCAACTTGACATCAACGCTCTCCAAACTCAAACGAATCGAGCGCACCATCAATGGCAAAGCAACAACGATACACGCCAATACTGCCCCTTTCCAACTGAATGAAAAGACAATATCAAACTGTTGATATAGCCACTGACCGACAAACCCTTGTCTGCCCATAGAGATTAGCAACAGATAACCGATCACAACGGGCGGCAAAACCAGTGGCAGGTGCACCAAGCTATCGACAACGCTTTTGCCAACGAATTGTTTACGTGCAAGACCCCATGCTATACCAATACCCATTGGGATGAGCCAGAGAATGGCAAAAAATGCCACCTTGAGGCTGAGCAAAAGTGCCTGATATTCGTATTCTGTTAGCACATTCAGTTCCTATTAATGTTCGACTTCGAATCCATAGCGTTGCAAAACGTTGCGCGCCTGTTGTGTTTTCATAAACTGCGCGAATGCCTCTACTTGCGGCTTAGCATTAAGTTGAGCCATGGGGTAGACAATCGGCGAGTGGCTTGATTCAGGGAGGCGAGCAATAATTTTAACCCCCTCACTCATTAACGTATCCGTTTTATAGACTATTCCCAAAGGCACTTCGTTACGCTCAACCAGCGCAAGTGCAATGCGAACGTTATTGGTCGGTGCAAGGGATCGCTCAACGGCGCTCCAGATACCGAGACTCTCTAGAGACTCTTTAGCATAGATGCCTGCTGGAACCGCGTTGGTCTGCCCTATGGCAATACGCCCTTTTTGAAGATAGTTTAGCCATGAGGCGCTATCATTGATGTCCAGCGAACCTTGGTGGTTAACCGGAGTGATGACGACGAGCTGATTTTGAGCAACGTTAGTTACAGCGTCACCATTAATAACCTTCTGTTCTATAAGGTAATTCATCCATTTTTCATTTGCCGCGATAAACACATCGGCGGGTGCTCCTTGGTGGATTTGTCGAGCGAGAGACGAGGTACCGGCGTAAACAGGAGTAGCCGAAATCGACGACTGTTTTTCAAACTCACTGACCAATTCGTTCACCGCGTTGGTCATGGATGAAGCCGCATAGATGCGGAGTTTGTCTTGTGCTTGTACTGACACACTCGCGGATAGAAGTAAGCCCGCACCAAATGTTGCTAGGAGATTTTTTATTGTCATCACTTATACAGTTCAGGCCAAAGTTGTTTGAGATCGAGATGTTGTTCAATTGCATCCGCAATTCGGTCAATCGCGCGTTGCTGATTCGCTTTGTGATCGACCTGTGCCACATTGTCAGCGCCTGCCCAACGGAATATGGTGTCAGCCGCTTTTGGATCATCAAAGATACCATGTAAATAGCTACCAAACACTTGATTACAATCACTAATCGCTCCATCAGCCACTGATGAGTCCAATACGATTGGTGCGAAACCACAGCTAGAAGTGATGCCCGCATGAATTTCATAACCGCTAACCGTCGCTGTTTGTCCACCTAAAGTCAGCGTTCCTTGGACATTCGTTAATGTCTTATGTGGCTTTAGCTCTGTATCGACCTGCAAATAACCAAGCCCAACACTAGAACCTGCCGTACTCTCGATACCAAGTGGGTCATGTATCCACTCACCCAACATCTGATAGCCGCCACAGATCCCCATTACTTTACCGCCAAGACGTATATGGCGCTGGATATCACTATCCCAGCCTTGGTTACGCAAGTATTCCAAATCGCTGCGTACCGCTTTTGAACCGGGTAATATGACTAAGTCGGCATTGTCTATGCGCTGACCATTCGTTACGTAGCGGAAGTTAATCTCAGGGTTTACCCTTAAAGCATCGAAATCAGTATGATTGCTGATGCGCGGCAAGATCGGGACAACAACATTTAAACGGCTCGTTTCTCCAGTCACTTGTTGCGCATTAATCGCATCTTCAGCCTCAAGATCAAAGCCGTGCAAATATGGCAAGACACCAATGACAGGTTTACCCGTTTTCTGTTCTAGCCAATCTAAACCTGATTGTAACAACGAAATATCACCCCGAAAGCGGTTAATTACAAAGCCTTTTACTCGTTGTTGCTCTGATTCCGATAGCAGTGCCAACGTTCCGTATAGGTGAGCGAAGACGCCACCGCGATCAATATCAGCAACAATGATCACTGGGACATCGGCTTGCTCAGCAAATCCCATATTAGCAATATCGTTTTCTCGAAGATTAATTTCTGCGGGGCTTCCGGCTCCCTCAATAAGCACTGTATCGTATTGTTGCTGAAGAATGGCAAACGACTCCATAACAATCGGTAAAGCCGTTTTCTTATAGCTCTGGTAACCGATCGCATCGACCGTGGTCGTCGCTTTGCCCTGAAAAATAATTTGCGCCCCAGTGTCGCTTTGAGGTTTGAGTAACACAGGATTCATATGCACGCTTGATTCGATATTCGACGCTAACGCTTGCACCGCCTGTGCACGACCAATTTCACCGCCGTCCGGCGTTACTGCACTATTGAGTGCCATGTTTTGTGGTTTGAATGGCGCGACCTTGACGCCCTTTCTGGCGAGCACTCGGCATAAACCTGCCACAAGGACACTTTTACCGGCATCTGAGGTGGTTCCCTGAACCATAAGAGCTTTTGAATTGGACTGCATTTGTTTTATCAATCGTGGTTTAGCGTTGAGTCATAATAAACGTTTTTTAACTATTTCCTCAAAAAAATGAACGGAATATGAATCTCATACTCAGCAATGGTTCAAGAAGCGCCTGCTTTAATAGCATCATCGATTTGATACTACCTAGTTAAACAAGGAACACAAAAATGAAAAAAATGATTCTCGCAACGGCAGCCACTCTAATCCTTGCTCCTACTTTTGCAATGGCAAACGATGGACACCATAAACAATCAAGCCGCGTTTCATACACAGGGCCTGTAGAAATCACCAACGTTGATACCTTGCTTGCTGATACGAGCATGTTTACCGAGCGAAACGTGGTCGTCGAAGGTACATTGTTACGTCAAGTGAAAGGCGATACGTTTATCTTCTCTGACGGTAAAGGTGAGATTCAAGTGGAACTCGATGATGACATCATCATGACTCAACCAATTAACGAGACCACAAAAGTTCGTCTATTTGGTGAATATGAAGGTGGTAGAACCCCAGAAATTGAAGTGGATCATATCCAAATTCTATAATTAAATGAATTAGTCTCTCGATTAAGTTATTATTTGGCTTGCTTATTGCAAGCCATTTTTTTAGTCAATTTATTGTTGTTAGTCGGAGACTACATTTGAAAAAGATCATTTTGGCCAGTGCCTTAGCATTCGTAGGCATCAGTGGAAGCGCCCAAGCAAATAATTTCAATTACAACTTCTTTGAAGTCCGTACTGCGATTGGGCCTGAAATGACAGGTGCAGAATTCAGTACCTTCTTCACTGAAAACTCGCATTTTATACTCCGTGCCGATTCCCAATTCGATAAGGACTATGACTTAGCTGGCGGTATTGGCTTCAACGGCCCAATTAGTCAGTTTGCCGATGTTTACGGTCAGTTATTACTTCATCAAGTAAAGTTCACTAAAGAAGCTGGCGGTGAAAGTGAAACTCAAGCTGAAGTGAATATTGGTGTTCGTCTTTGGCTAACTGATCAAGTCGAAGCAACGGCAAGACTTGGCCGTAACGACGATTCATCCGTTGCTCATGCAGGCGTTCGTTTCCATTCGACTCAGCAACTTTCGCTTTCTGCTGAAACGCGTAATAACGGCTTATATGGCCCACAAATCACGATGTCAGTGCGTTTCCAGTACTAACCTTTCGATACGATTGCCAAAATAAGAACGCCCAGCTCAATGCTGGGCGTTCTATTTCGAGTCTTAGCGTTAGCGAACCACAATCTTTCTTGGCACCAGCTCAACCCCTGGCTGGTAACGCTTTGACGCGGCATTGAGGGCAAGTGCCATCGCGCTGTCAGCAATCAGCTCAAATTGCTGTGGCAATGAGTTAATTGGCATAGGAAGAAAATCAAGGAGACGATTGTCACCAAACGTAGCGATTTTTAGCTTACTTGCGAGTTCTGGTCGCTCTAACAGTACATCAAGAACCCCTTCAAGCAGGGTGTATGACGTAGTAACAATCGCATCTGGCAACTGACCACTATCACACCAGTCACTCAATACCTTTTTGCCATCCGCACGATTAAAGTGCTCACCATAGCCAATGGTGTACTGAGCCTGATGTTGTTTAATCGCCTTTTTGAATCCAAGTTCACGTTCGCGAGATATATTCAACTCAGGTAAGGCGCCAATAAGCCCGACCGTAGTTACACCGTCACTTAAAACGGACTTCGTCAATTCGAAAGCACCACCAAAGTCCTCACTGATCACGCAAGAAAAATGTTCGTCGTCTAAAGGACGGTCAAGTGCAATAACGGGAGTCCCTCGGTTCTGCAAATCGATGTAATAATCGCTAGCTTCTGGTATGACACTAGCAACAAACAGCGCGTCCACTTTTCGACTCACTAACGCATGCACAACACTTTTTTCAGTTTCTGGATCATCATCAGAACATGCGATTAAAATCTGATAGCCCGCTGAGCGAGAGTTTTGCTCCAAGAGTTTGGCTAAACGCGCATAACTGGTGTTTTCTAAATCAGGAATTATCAGGCCAAACGAACGGCTTTGCCCTGCTCTAAGCGTACTGGCCGCCAGATCTGGGCGATAGTTATGCTCATCGACCACAGCCATGACTTTACGCTGTGTTTTCTCACTAATTCTGTATTTTTGAGCCTTACCATTGATTACATAGCTGGCGGTGGTTTTCGAAACCCCTGCCAATTTGGCTATTTCATCCAGTGTCATATCACCAACCTTTGTTCTGTGCGCGAGATCATAATACTTCATAAAGGATCTCTCGATGAGTTGAATTATATGCTGAAACGATTCAGTATAAAAGCTGAAAGGATTCAGCAATACTCATAAAGTGAGCCAAATCACTCAAATATAGCGATAGTGAATGTAATAGGTTCCTTATAACTCAATCAGTTAGAGTGAAATGATGCTGAATCCACATATTTTTGTCTTTTTGCTGAATCGATTCACCTGATATCAGCAAAAAGCGAGTGACTTTTTGGGCACAATTAACCCTTTTAAAATCCTTAAGGCTGGAGAAGCGCCATGCTTAAGTTAGCAAATAGCGACATCACACTCGCTCAAGTAGCAAGTGACAAATTTCAAGCGATTCAAAACATCGCAGCAAGCCTCACCCAAGCAGGTCTTGTAGAACAAGGCTATATTGAAGGCATGCTGAACCGAGAGAAGCAAAACTCGACATTTTTAGGTAACGGCATCGCGATTCCTCACGGGACTACTGATACACGATCAATGGTCAAAACAACAGGTGTTGCTGTCCACCACTTCCCTCAAGGCGTTGAATGGGGAGAAGGCAACAAAGTTTACCTAGCGATTGGTATTGCGGCTAAATCAGATGAACATCTCGGCATTCTTAAACAACTGACTAAAGTACTATCCGCGGATGGTGTAGAAGAGCGTCTACGCGATGCTAAAAGCGCACAAGAAATTATCGCGTTGCTCAATGGTGATGTACAACTTGAGGCTGACTTCGACGCGTCATTAGTACAACTGCAGTTCCCTGCTAGCGACATGGTTCAGATGAGCGCTGTTGCTGCGGGTTTACTGAAAAACACTGGTTGCGCGGGTTCTGAGTTTGTTGCAGACATCGTATCAAAAAATCCTACGCACCTTGGTCAAGGTTTATGGTTAGTAGGTAGCAATAAGCAAGTTACACGAACTGGCGTATCGTTTGTTTCAACGGCAAACGACTGCGAGTTTGAAGGTCAAAAGGTACGCGCACTCGTTGCTTTTAGTGCATGCAATAGCGCCCATAGACCTATCCTTAACCAGCTTTCACAACTCGTATTCAACCAACAGCAAAGTAAGCTAATCGACTCTTCTGTTGAACAAGTGCTGTCACTGCTAACGGGTGAGTCTCAACCTTCATCGCACGTCGAAGCGACGAATAGTGCGGTATTTAAAATCAAAAACGCCCATGGCCTGCATGCACGTCCAGGCGCGATGTTGGTTGCAGAAGCTAAGAAATTTGAATCAAACATTCGTGTCGCAAACCTTGATGGTGATGGTAAAGAAGTCAACGCCAAGAGTCTGATGAAAGTTATCGCTTTAGGTGTTAAACACGGTCATCAACTCAAGTTTTCAGCTGAAGGTGCTGACGCATCAATGGCGTTGGAGTCCATCGGTAAAGCAATCGCTTCCGGCCTAGGTGAAGGCTAAGGAAACGGTATGAATCAAGTGAAAACTAACCGAGTGGTAACTATCACACTAAACCCTGCCCTAGATCTGACTGGCACACTAGACAGATTAAATACCGGTTCGGTAAGTCTTGTTGAAAAAAGCAACCTTCATGCGGCTGGTAAAGGCGTCAATGTTGCAAAAGTACTTAGCGATCTCGGAGCTAATGTCACTGTTACCGGCTTCCTCGGCAAAGACAATCCTGAACTCTTTCAACAACTTTTTGATCAAATCGGTGTGGATAATCAGTTCATTGAAGTCGAAGGCGCGACACGTATCAACGTAAAACTTGTTGAATCCAGTGGTCAAGTCAGTGACATCAATTTTCCTGGCGTGCAAGTAACTCCTGCCGATGTGATGCGTTTTGAGCAAACCCTTTTCTCACTCGCTGAGACCCATGATTACTTTGTGTTAGCGGGTAGTTTGCCGGGTGGTGTAAGTGCAGAACAATGCGCCACTTGGATCGAACAACTCCGCCAAAAAGGCAAGAAAGTTCTATTTGATAGCAGTAAATCTGCGCTTCGCGCAGGTATAGATGCTCGTCCTTGGCTAATCAAACCAAACGAAGAGGAGCTAGGTGATTTCATCGGCCAGCACCTCACTACACCAGAACAATGCCAAACGGCCGCTCAGACTCTCAGCGATAAGGGCATCGAAAACATCGTCGTCTCAATGGGAGCCGATGGTGTGATGTGGCTCAATCAGGGCCAGTGGCTTCGAGCTCAACCTCCGAGAATGAACGTGATTAGCACAGTAGGTGCAGGCGATACGCTTGTGGCTGGCTTGTGTTGGGGCCATATGCAATCAATGCAAAAACAAGAATTACTTCGCTTCGCAACTGCGCTGTCAGCTCTGGCTGTTAGCCAAGTGGGCGTAGGACTAACCAGTGAGGAACAACTGGAAAACATCAAGCTGCAAACTGAAGTCAGCGAACTTTACCCTAATACGCACTTAGACAAACACTAAGGAACAGAAGGTTATCAGTATGAATATTGCTATTATTACAGCTTGTCCGAGCGGTGTTGCAAACAGCATCCTCGCGGCAGGACTATTAGAACAAGCAGCAGCGAAATTGGGCTGGAATGCAAAGATTGAATGCCAGTCAAGCGTGATTGAGCCAACCTTACTTAGCAGTGATGATATCGCGCAAGCCGATGCAATTATCATCGCGTCAAATACGCCTGTTGATACTTCGCGCTTTGTAGGTAAAAAAGTTTACCAAGCCGAAATAAGCTCTGTGGTTAATGATGCAACCGCATTTTTGCAAACCGCACTCAACAATGCGCAAATCCTTTCACAGCCTACAACAGTGGGCGCGAGTTCAGACCATGTTGCGGCTGGTAAAAAAATCGTCGCTATTACCGCTTGTCCCACGGGTGTCGCGCACACTTTCATGGCCGCAGAAGCACTGGAAGAAGAAGGCAAACGCCGTGGTCACCAAATTAAAGTCGAAACTCGTGGTTCAGTGGGCGCAAAAAACCAATTAACCGACCAAGAAATTGCTGAAGCCGATTTGGTTATTATCGCTGCGGATATTGAGGTCCCCCTTGATCGCTTTAACGGTAAAATGATGTACCGCACCAAAACTGGGCCTGCACTGAAGAAAACATCGCAAGAAATGGATAATGCATTTGAGCAAGCATCGATCTACCACCATTCAGGTAATGCGAATTCTGCTGCTGATGATAAAAAAGGTGCCTACAAGCATTTGATGACGGGCGTATCGCATATGTTGCCTGTCGTGGTTGCTGGCGGTTTAATCATCGCCCTATCGTTCGTATTTGGTATCGAAGCATTTAAAGAGGAAGGCACTCTTGCCGCAGCCCTAATGACAATTGGTGGTGGCTCAGCATTTGCACTGATGATCCCTGTTTTGGCGGGTTATATCGCCTTCTCTATTGCTGACCGTCCTGGACTAGCCCCAGGCCTTGTCGGTGGTATGTTGGCAAGCTCTACTGGTGCCGGCTTCTTAGGTGGTATCGCAGCAGGTTTTATTGCAGGCTATGCCGCTAAGTTCCTAGCCGATAAAGTATCACTTCCTCAGTCGATGGAAGCACTTAAACCGATTTTGATCATCCCATTCGTTGCGACACTATTTACTGGCTTGGTAATGATTTACATCGTCGGTGGCCCAGTTGCAGGAATCATGAACAGTCTGACTGATTTCCTCAACAACATGGGCTCAGACAGTGCTGTTCTGCTTGGTGTTCTACTTGGCGCAATGATGTGTTTTGACTTAGGTGGTCCAGTGAATAAAGCGGCGTACGCGTTTGGTGTTGGTCTACTTGCCTCACAAACTTATGCGCCTATGGCTGCGATTATGGCCGCGGGCATGGTTCCGGCTCTAGGCATGGGACTTGCGACTTTCGTTGCTAAGAATAAGTTTGACCAAAGTGAACGTGAAGCTGGTAAAGCCTCATTCGTACTCGGTCTATGCTTTATTTCTGAAGGTGCGATCCCGTTCGCGGCGAAGGACCCTATGCGTGTTATCCCAGCATGTATGGCAGGCGGCGCATTAACAGGTGCCCTATCTATGCTGTTTGGCGCAAAATTAATGGCACCACATGGCGGTCTATTCGTATTGCTAATTCCTAACGCGATTACTCCGGTTGTGATGTACCTTGTGGCGATCGCAGCAGGTACTGCGGTTACAGGTCTAGGTTACGCTTTCCTCAAAAACCGTACAGAATCAAAGCAAGCGACATCGGCAACGGCTTAACTCGATTCATTGCCTCCCCCCTTACTAGGCATAAGCACCTCACACGAGGTGCTTTTTTTGTTATGGGTTCAGTTAACAATCTACAATTCAATAACATAGTCATATGCAATTACATACTAATTGCATGCATATTTTGACCTGTACGCAGTGCGAATTTGTTGTATAGTGTGCGGTTTTTTTCATTAACTTAGCTTATGTCGTTCTGAATGCACAAACTCGGTAGCAAACTCTTTATTCAATTCACGCTTGTTTTTTGTGCTATGTCGTTAGTGCCTTTCCTCTATTTCTACACACAATTCAACCAGTTAAATAGCAAAACTGAACAGTTTGTTGAACAATTGAACCGGAATAAGCTTGAATATGCAAAAGCCGAGTTGCAAACCTCGCTTCAGCAGATGACATCATCGCTACGTTACTTGTCAAATAACGGCATGATCAACCAGACCATTACCGACCCAAGTAACGAAAATATTGATTCTCTCGAACAGTTTTGGCTTCTTATCGCACGTACACAAAGCTACTACTCCCGACTTCGCCTAATGGATAATTCAGGCATGGAAATTGTTCGTATCAACATCGGCGAACGTTTTACCGAGATTGTTAATAAGAATTCTCTCCAATATAAAGGTGACCGCGATTACTTCCGTTACGCAAAAAACTTAGCTAACAATGACGTTGGCCATTATGGCATTGATATAGAGTCAGAAAATGGTCAACCTGTCTCTCCGCTTGTTCCCGCTTACCGAATCATTTACCCGCTTACAATTGATGGTGAGCGTAAAGGTTACTTTATCGCTAACCTCGATTTACAGCGTATTTATCGCTCACTAGCGTATAAGCGCAATTCATTGAACCTACCGAATATCGTCACATCAGAAGGCTATTACCTGATGTCGTCAGGTGGCGATAAACTGTTGGGCAATATCGTTCAAGCTAACGCCAGTTCGAATATCGCGCTTCAATACCCTCGCCTATGGAACAGTTTAAAGTCCAACAGCATTGGCACAATCAAAGATAAGAACTTCTGGCTTTCTTATACAACGGTTGAGCTCGACAGCGTTGATAATATCGACACGTTAATCTTCTTTACCAAGACATCTTTGTCAGAGGCGCACTCTTTTACCTCAGAGCAACGCAGAGACCTTTACTTACAGGCCACGTTTATTTCCATAATTCTGTTGCTACTTACGTTTACTTTCGTTACTTGGAACCACAACCACGAAAAGAACAGTATCGACAGTAAAATCGCTCGTGCGGCGATGAATGGAATGTCTGCAATGGTCATCACTGACCGCAATAATAGAATCATTCAGGTTAACGATGAGTTTACCCGCGTTAGTGGCTATAAACTCGAAGATGTGAAAGGCCAGCCACCATCACTGTTTGCGTCTGGTAAACACCAACAAGAATTCTACATGAACATGTGGAAAATCCTTGAAACTCAAGGACTTTGGGAAGGTGAAGTGGTTAACAGACGACGTGATGGCTCGCTTATTACTGAAATTCTGCGAATTCAAACCGTTAAGGATCGCTACGGCATCATCCAGTTCTATGTTGCCTCATTCGTCGACATTTCGCACCGTAAGGAACTTGAGAACCGTCTAAGAGAGTTAAGTGAAAAAGACGCGATGACGTCACTTTGGAACCGCCGTAAATTCGATTCTGAAATGCAGACACAAGTTCAGCGCACAAAGCGTTACAAAAAGAATGAAGTAACTGCACTCGCCCTACTCGATATCGATCATTTCAAACGCATTAATGACACTTATGGCCACGACTGCGGTGATCAGGTCATTAAATCTGTTGCACAGTCACTTACACATCATCTGCGTGAAACCGACATTATTGCTCGAATTGGTGGTGAGGAGTTCGCTATCATCATGCCCCATACCTCACTAAGAGAAGCTGAAGTGGTTGTAAACCGACTCCGAACTGCGATCCATCTTGAAAGTGAACTCAAGGTAACAGTGAGCGCTGGCTTGACTGAAATATCTCACAGCTCAGAGCAATCATACAAACGAGCAGACATCGCACTCTATGAGTCTAAGTCTTCTGGGCGTAACCGTGTATCCATACTCCCTGCTTGTGAAGCTAGCACGATTGCTTGATTTTGGTGCATCTATTTGACCTATGATGCACCAATTCGTAACATTGATTTTGTAATCCATTTCTAACTTACTGATCTAACAGGCATCTTCTTCTTGGCTTAATTCTTGTACTACTCTCTATATCACCTTTACTGCACTAATATGGAGATTAGAATGCAAGACACTCTCACCGTTATACTCGCAGGGGGAATGGGTTCTCGACTTAGCCCACTCACGGATCACCGCGCTAAACCAGCCGTTCCTTTTGGTGGCAAGTACCGCATCATCGATTTCACGCTGACTAACTGTCTCCATTCAGGTTTGCGTAAAATTTTGGTGCTGACTCAATACAAATCGCATTCGCTGCATAAACACCTACGTGATGGTTGGTCGATTTTTAATCCTGAACTGGGTGAGTTTGTCACCGTTGTTCCCCCGCAAATGCGTGGCGGTGGCAAGTGGTACGAAGGCACGGCTGACGCGATTTATCACAATCTGTGGTTATTAGAGCGCAGCGATGCAAAACATGTGATTGTGCTATCTGGCGATCATATCTATCGCATGGATTACGCTGAAATGCTTAAAGATCATATTGAGAATAATGCCGCGCTCACCATCGCTTGTATGGGAGTGCCAAGAAAAGATGCGTCTGCTTTTGGTGTCCTCTCAGCGAATCCCGATGGGCTGATTGACACATTCAGTGAAAAGCCTGCAAACCCTGACCCTATGCCAGGCGATCCTGATAAAAGTCTTGTCTCGATGGGTATCTACATTTTTGAGATGGAAACTTTGCAAAGAGTTCTAGAACAAGATGCAGCCAGTGAAAACTCGTCCCATGATTTTGGTAAGGACATCATCCCCAAACTGATCGATGAGCGTAAAGTCTATAGCTATAATTTCTGCTCTGATCGTGGACGTGTTGCAAAAGACTGTTACTGGCGTGACGTTGGCACCATCGATTCGTTTTATCAGGCCAATATGGATTTACTTGAGCCTATACCTCCAATGAACCTGTATCAGCCAAGCTGGGGGATTCGGACCTACGAACCTCAGTTGCCCCCGGCTCGAACGGTCTCATCCGCTACTGGCAATGAAGGCATTTTCATCAATTCGATCATCGCCAATGGTGTGGTCAATTCTGGTGGTTCAGTGCAACATTCGATCATCTCATCCAATGTTCGCATTGATGATAGCGCAACCATTGTCGATAGCATTCTTTTTGATAGTGTTAAGGTCGGCAAGGGTTGTAGGTTGATCAACTGCATCATCGATAAGCACGTCGTGATCCCCGACAATACAGAGATTGGTGTTGACCCAAAACAAGACGCCAAGCGTTTCCAAATATCGGACAAGGGTATTGTGGTCGTTCCTGAAAGTTACAAATTTTAGTTAGATTGATCGTATAAGGCCTTGGAATAATCCAAGGCCTTTTTTTGTTTATAGTGGGCAATTCACCTCATCCCAGAACCAGTTAGATTGGGTTGGTGATTCCCAAGTTCCTGGGCTGTTTTTAGCGATAAAACACTTATCGTTATAGAGGTATGTAGTGCCATTTATAGCTTGGGTCACACCCGGTTCCCACTGCACTGCTGGACCAGTTGGGTTAGTACCGCCGTTGTCGCCACCAGTTCCACCATTACCGTCTCCGCCCTGTGAAAGATCTGCAAGTGGTAGATCAGGGTATTCCGCCTTCAATGCATATTCGACTCCGTTGATCTTCACTGTGTAGTTAGCCGGGCCAGAAATGGGTAAGTAATAGACCATGTCTAACTCATAAACCTCACCATTGGCCATGTTTTTCCAGCTTGGCAAAGAGAACGACACGCGGTGCATTGTGCCATCAAGCCCGCCAATGTTGTCCGCTCTGGTATGTCCAGAAGAGATAACCGCGAGTCCACCGCCCGATTGATCTTTGGCGTTATCTGGCGCTGAGACAGGAATATCAAACTGGAACTCCGTCCCACCAGGAATGACCTGACCGGTATTGTTGGTAAAGGTTAATTTAGGGTTAATTGGGTAGTTTTGATCCCCGACTTTAAAGCCGCCCACCGTTACCGCTATATCGACAGCTTCTGCTGGCATTGCACCCGTCGCAACTTTATTGCCATAAGGTGTCGCCGTTGCAAATTTGTCGTAGATTGCCTTAGTCATCGTGTTACCCATATGGTACTCACCACTACCGTTAGCACACGCTTGTTCTGTCACATCTACGCTGGTACGTTGACCATTCGCATCTAGGTTATAACAGTTATAGTCCCCTGCTAATTCCCAGAACATGATTCCACCAATCTCTTTGTCAATGACGTAGTCCGCTTTGACGGAAACTGACTGCTCATCTTCGGTTGAGAGGAAGACACTCTTCTCTGCATTCCATAACCAAGGAGCAACGGCAACCGAATCATAGTTGCGTGTATAAGTACCAACCAGTTGGTGCTGGGGATTATTTGGGTCTAGTTTGTACGCCGATGTGTAGCTGCCTAAGATACCATTTTCTAGGTTTTTAGCGTGCCACATTGGACCTGAGCCTGCCCCCATCTCATTCCCTTTAGGGTCAGTATCGTGCCACATATTATCGATACCAATAGCACCGTTACCGCAATTGTTGCTTTCACCTTCACCCGTACCTTCAGGACATTCGGCCTGATTTGGCAGTGCAGCTCGACCCCATAGACCATTCGTCCCACCAGTTACTCCCTGCCAACCGCGTGTATAGTAAGGTACGCCGATATTGATTCGGCCAGCTGGCATTGAACCGCGGAAATAGTGGTATGCCCAATCGGTGTTAAGATAACCTATACCACCGTACTGAGCAGTGTTGTAAACGTTCCATTGCGCCAACTCTGAATCTTCACCAGTGTCATACAGTGCGGCGTTGTGACCAACATGATCGTTCCATGCGCCGTGCAAGTCGTAAGACATAATGTTGACGTAGTCGAGGTACTTGGTCACATCAAATGTTTCCATGCCGCGTAACAGGTACCCAGAGGATGGCGCGGCAATGGTGAGCATGTAGTGCGTACCATCCTGTGCGGAAGCTGCATCGAGTTTTTGACGAAGTACCTTCATCAATTCTTGGTACGATGCCCATAAGTACGGACGGCGTGGTTCCATAAAATCTTTATCATATGGGTTTCCTGCGCCAGCCATTGAAGTTGGATATTCATAGTCAATATCTAAACCATCAAAACGGTAGGTACGCATCATGGCCACCGCAGAGTCGACAAACTTTTCTATCCCAGCGTGGTTAATTGAGCCGTCGGCATTCGTGGTCATCGAGTAGAAACCTCCGTCAGCAACGCGATTCCCATCAGCACCAAAGTGACCGCCAGTTTCTGCCCAGCCACCAATCGAGATCAAGGTTTTAACGCCATAGCGTTCCTTGTATGTAGCGAGTGCACCAAAGTGGCCTTTGAAGCCAAGGGTTGGGTCAATATCGACGCCTTGCCACTCTTTTCCAGTCGCGGCATTATTCGGATCATTGACATCACCCAGATTGACTTTACCATCCGAGCCAATCCCTACAAACGCATAGTTAATATGAGTAAGCTGTTCCCACGGAATATCTTTCACCAAGTAAGCGGATTGAGGATCATCTCCCGCGCGCCAGCTGGTAAAGTAGCCAATAACTCGACGTGGATGATCCGCGCCCATTAATTCGCGTCCATCCTCGTCGTACTTGGTACAATAAGGGACATTGATGCCTTCCGTTTGATACAGGCCGTCAGGTCGACAGTTCGCTGCCGTTGGTTCACCGTTAACCACCAGCGAAGTCGTTGTTGAATTGGTTGTGGCACCTAGGTTGTCGGTCGCCCTTGCATATACAGGCAAACTACCCGCTCGGTTCGCGGTGTAGTTAAGTACATATGGTTCAGTAGTGACCGTTCCGACAAGAGCCCCAGAGACAAAGAAGTCAACCTTATCGATCGTTCCATCCGAATCAGCAGCATTGGCGGTAAGGGAAACTTGTGCCCCCTGGTCAACAACTTCATTCGACAATGAGATATTTATCGTTGGTGCAATATTATCTGGCGTGTTCGAGCTGACGTTAATTTGCACGCTGCTTAGTTGACTCTTAACGCCAGCGTCATCATAAGATGCTACTGCAATTTGGTGCGATCCAGATGTTGCAACCCAAGTCGACGTATAAGGAGCAACGCTTACCTCCGCCACGACTGTGCCATCGACGACAAACTCCACTTTGCTGATTGTTCCATCGGGATCCGCTGCGTTGGCAGACAGAGTGACAACGTCACCTTCAGCAATCACATCACTCGCTTGAGGTTGAGTTAATTCCACCGTTGGAGCTTGGTTATCTCCTGCTGAAGTACAACTGCCTAATTCACTCCAGAAGTCCCACTGGCTCGATGAGTTTAACGCTGGATCATTGTTCCTTGTCCAATAATTAGCCTGATATCCTTTGCCCTGATACTCAACTTTATCGCCGCCTGAATAGGCAACGGTAGAGTCCCAACCAACTAGCGTCGTACAATCTATCGCTGCGTAGCTGTTAAACGCCATTAAACATGACGCACTTAACGAGCTCAGCGTGAACACACGTTTAATTGTGTTCGGTTTAGATGTATGCATTTCCCGTAATCCTTAACTTGTTGTTTCAAAATTAGATTTATTTTTGATTAACGCTGACGGACTTAAAATCCCCAGTAAAATAACACTAGATAAGATTAGGAAAATTCGCACGAAGATTATCGCAACACTCCAAATTGACTCGCAATATGGAATGTTGTAGATGCAACAAGGTGACACTTAATTTGCATCGATAACTAATTTTTGATTTATTTCATCAGAAAAAATAAACCTCTCCACGCTTAGCATGAAGAGGTTTATTGTCGAAGATTGACTAGATCTCCTATAGGTAAGAAAGAGAATAATTCTTTTTCTGAAAACAGTATTGCCCAATTGACTGGCAAAAAACACTGTAAAGATGTCAGCGTCAGTTTCCCCTTTTATGCAGCATTTGCCTTCGGGGTTTCATTAAAGTGACGCTTAAATTCGCGTGAAAACTGAGAAGTACTGTTGTATCCAACCAATCGCGCTGCATCTGCTGCTTTCAGCCCTTCAAGCTGGATCAGTTCTCTTGCTTTGTTCAGTAAGTTCTTGCACGGTGACTGTGTCGGTATAGTTCTTCTAAAGACTTAGCGACACGAGCATAATGCCCCTCGTGTCTTACCAAATCAAACAAGAGGCAAGTCGCAATGCAATTTAGCTACGTAAACCCAACCCAGATTCACTTTGGTCAAGGTCAGATTCAAAGTATCAGTTCGACAATCCCTTCAGATCAAAAAGTTTTAGTTATTTATGGTGGCGGTTCTATTAAGAGCAACGGCGTATATGATCAGCACTAGAAGGTCATCAATGGTCCGAGTTTTCAGAAGTAGCTCCGCGTTTTCCCGCCATGTTGTGATAATCCACCTATTACACAGCACTAGCGCTTTTTACCCTCTCTGTCGTTACTTAACCTGATAACGATAGATCAAGTCATCGTAATACTGACCACCGATTTGGTAAGCGTCTTTCTCTCTTTCCGCGAGACTGAAACCCGCTTTCTCCAGCACTTTACACGACGCAACGTTGCCATCGGTTACAATCGCATTAACCGTTTGAATTGGGTAGTTGTGAGTAGCATGGTCGATCAACGCAACCAATGACTCTGTCCCGTATCCACGTCCATGAAATTCCGGCAACAGCAAATAGCCCACTTCAATATGCTGTTGGTTGTCTTCAGACAAACACAGCCCCGTCACCCCAATGGCATTACCCGATTGTTTCTCTTTAATCACTAAACACAACCAATGGCTGTTAGGCCAACTCCACTTTGGAAGACGAGATTCAAAACGCTGACGAATTTGCTCTTTCGTCGGTTTATCAAACGCATAACGAATCACATCATCATCTTGGTGCAATCGTTCAAAGAGCTGCCAATCATTTTCCGTGATTTGATCCATCAATAATTGTTTTGATTCTATTGGATACATTTAATTCCTCTAAGCTAATATCTCATCAAGTGCGTGCTTTGATTGTTCGACCAATGACCAAAGCTCACTTCGATGCTCCAGATACATCTCACATGGTTGCTGTGCTTTTTCTATCTCGAGACACAAATCGAACAGTACCCCTAAGCCTAAACTGCCCGCCGATCCTTTGAGTTTATGAGCAAGTTGTTTAATCTCTCTTTGATCATTTTGCCCAGCCGCGCTATCTAACTGCGTAACAATCTCCTGAGCACCATCGCTGAACAAGCCACAGATTTCCACCATTTTGGCTTGCCCTAGCACTGCCATATCCGCAATCACTATTTTGGGGTCGATAATGGCTTGATTAACTGGTCGCACTGGCATGTCTTCTTTATGACAATCGTTTTGTTCTAATAATAACGACTTGCCCTCTAAACTATTTTGGATCATTTGGCTAAGTGCGTCCTTATCGAGCGGCTTAGGCAGATATCCATCAAAACCTGCCGCGATGTAACTTTCAACTTCTTCATTGTATACATGCGCCGATACCGCGATCATTGGCGTCGGCATTCGGTTGGACGAGTCAGTTTCAATTTGTTTTAACTCACCTAATAACGCAATTCCATCACAATCAGGCAGGTTGATATCCATCAGCACGATATCGAACGAATGCTGCTCGAAGTCACTCCGAGCGCTCTTTCCATCAACCGCCGTCATGACTTGATGTCCCATACTCGCCAAAAATCCTTCAGCGACCATGCAGTTAACCGGATTGTCTTCAATCAGTAAAACGCGTGCGGTCACGTTACAGTTGGTTACGGTATCTTGTTGTTGTACTTCCTGACCTAACTGTAGGGGAACAGAAAACCAAAAACGGCTCCCTTCGCCAAGTGAAGACTCAAGGTGGATCTCTCCGCCCATCGCCTCAACCAATCGCTTACTAATCGCCAGCCCTAAACCTGTGCCACCTTTACTGCTCAATCCTCCTGATGCCTGAGTAAACGCATCAAACAAGTTGAGCTGCTCTTGTTCGCTGATACCTACGCCCGTGTCCGACACTTCGAACAACACATGTCCATCATTGTCAGGGTCATGAGCAACATAGATATCGACATGGCCTTTGTCAGTGAACTTGATAGCATTTCCGACAAGATTGTTAAGAACTTGACCGATTCGCGTCATGTCACCAAACCAGAATTTATCCACATCGCTTTCGATACAATATTCGAGTTGCAGCGACTTTTCTTGAGCCCTTCCATTTAGTAATTGCTTGGTGTCATCCACCATCGCGTGCAGATTAAAGTCGATTGGACGAATTTCTAAATGCCCCGCCTCAATCTTTGAGTAATCGAGTACGTCATTGAGGATAGCAAGCAAGCCGTTACCACTGCGATTGATCACATCGACATAGTGGCCCTGTTGACTGTCCAGCCCGGTATCTTTTAACAACCTAGCAGTCCCGAGTACGCCATTCATTGGTGTGCGAATCTCGTGACTCATCGTCGCTAAAAACGCCGATTTGGCACGGCTGGCTTGCTCGGCCTCTTGACGGGCGCGTGCATGGTTTTCTACTTCCTCATTTAACCTGATATTGGCGAGTTGTAATTGATGAGTACGCTCAGTCACTAGCTCCTCTAGATGGCCCTTATGCTGTTCGAGTTCTCGCTTCGCCTTGGCTTCACTTTCTGCGACCACCTTTAAAGCCTTTGCCGTGTTACGTGCAGTAATGATCGCTTGCCCCATATGTGCCAATTCATCATTACCTTTAACGGTAAGTTCGACTTGCAACTGTCCTTTAGCGATTGAAAGCAACGCCGAGGAATATTCTGCAAGACGTTTAACCACGGATATATAGACCACTTTCCATACGATCAACACCACGATGACCATACCTAGAACCGTAATAATCGTTAGTGTTAGCTGAGCGTAATCGAGGGTCGTTTTTAGTTCTTCAACCGCCCGAGTCGTTGAAGCATTAGACTCGTCGACCAGCTTGTTTACGGTGGCATTAAGTGTAGAAAACTGAGTCAAAGTATCTTGCATCAATTGCTGCGCTGAACGTTCGTTCTCATATCGTTGAGTCAGCACATCAAAAACCACTTCACGACGTTCAAGTTTCTTGAGAAGTTCCGCCATCTGTTGGGATCGCGTAGGATCTTCTACAGCCTGCACGCGTCGTTTCATAATATTCAGATTACTACTGAACTCTTCTCTAATGGTTTGAATACGATTGATATCCGATACCGTACGCGCCTCCTCTATATGGTTGAGTAACTTGAACGCCAGTAGATGAAGTTCGTGTAATCGCTCGGATAGATCAAGATCGACTTCAACCAGAGCATCAAGCGCGTTATACGCCTGCTCTATCTGGCGTTTATCAAGGAGTGCGTAGATGTGAGTTACATTGGCAACAGCAATGGTAGATGTGTTGGCGACTTGAGTACGAGTAAGTTGTTCCAGCTCTAGAGCAAGGTCCCGAAGTTCACCTGTTCGTACCACAATATCTTGACTGAGGAATAACCTTTTCTCGACCACAATTCCAAACTTAGCAAGCGTATCGATGACGATCTGAACATCCGACTCCAACCTCGTCAGTAACCCAGAGTCAAACGAATCAGAACCTAACTGTTTGATATGTGTTAGCAAAGATTCCAGCTGAGAAAACAACTCTTTTCCTGAACGTTGACGCTGCTCTTCGCTTTTCGCATTGGACAGCGTCTGTACAGAAGAAATGATGCGTGAGCTTAATTCGGACACCTGTCTTGCTTCAATCATTGACGGGATCGCCGAATTAACCACATTTCGCTCTGTTTTTGCTACAGAACTAAAGCCAAATACCCCGATTAACGCAGAAATCAAAACCAATAACGCCATCGCAAGGAATGCCAACAGCAGTTTGCGTCCAATACTGGCTTTAGCTAGTAACATCGAGAATCTTCACTTCTTAAGTCTTCTATAATGCGCTATATTTTGCAGTGTTTAATCCGCCTTTACCAACGAAATACTGCATGTCTTTGATCTCAGCTATCCAAAAGCGAGCCACACTGTTAACTTCAATGCTACTCCTCGCAGCGGCATTTAATGCCCACGCGGAACAACCGCTACGAATTTGTGCCATCTACCCGCATTTAAAAGATTCATACTGGTTATCGGTCAATTACGGGATGGTTGATGAGGCAAAGAAACAACACGTCGATCTCAGAGTATTGGAAGCGGGAGGCTATCTTAACCTCGAAAAGCAACGCGAACATATGTCTCTGTGTGTGCGTTGGAATGCCGACGCGATCATTCTTGGTACAGTCGCCCCAGATCTGTTTTATAGCTCACTTCGTCAGAGCGTTGGTTCGATCCCTGTGTTTGCAACGGTAAATCAGCTGATTGTAGACAAAGAAAACAGCTCCGCTCTGAAAGGTGAAGTGGGTGTTGATTGGTACTGGATGGGCTACTACACCGGTGAGTATTTAAAAAACAAACACCCACAAGGTTCCGGTCAAATAAATGTTGCGCTTCTACCTGGCCCTAAATCGAGTGGTGGGACCAAACCGGTCATTAAAGGCCTCTATTCTGCGCTTAAAGGCAGTGATATCCATATCGTAGAAACATTATGGGCTGACAATGACAAAGAGTTACAGCGTAACCTTGTTCAGCATGCCATAGACAATACTGAGTTGGATTACATTGTAGGCAGCGCAGTAGCCATCGAGGCTGCGATCAGTGAATTACGCAGCACAGACCAAGTTGGGCAAATTGGATTAGTTTCAACTTATCTCAGTCACGGTGTCTACCGTGGTCTTTTGAGAAATCGCGTTGAGTTTGCCCCGACAGATAAGATGGTCGAACAAGGTCGTCTGTCTGTCCTTCAGGCTGTTCACTATTTGAAAGGCGAACCTTACGAAAAGATCCAAGCACCGATCATAGAACCACTGACACCAAACAAACTCAATCCGAAGGTGATTGCCCAATCCCTTTCACCCTCGGAATATCGACCCACTTTTTACGTCTATAACGAAAACAATTAGGAAGTCTAAATGGAAAAAACGACTCGTACCCTGCCTGCACATAAACATGTGGCGCTTGTCGCTCACGACAACTGCAAACCAGAGCTATTACGTTGGGTAAAAGAAAATAAAGAGAAGCTACAACGCCATTTTCTTTATGCAACAGGCACCACTGGCACAATGCTAAGCAAAGAGACAGGGCTCGCGATCAAAAGCATGATTAGCGGCCCAATGGGCGGCGACCAACAAATTGGTGCGCTAATCTCTGAAGGTAAAATTGATGTATTGATTTTCTTTTGGGACCCACTCAATGCAGTGCCTCATGATCCTGACGTAAAAGCACTACTTCGTATTGCGAGTGTATGGAATATCCCAGTAGCGACAAACCGTGCAACGGCTAAGTTACTGTTTGCATCACCTTTGATCGAACAAGAAGTCGACATAGAAATCCCCGACTATCAAGCCTACCTAGCGAATCGCACCTAGTTGGTTGTTAATTGCCCGTGGTAGTCACGGGCTTTAAATTTATCAGATTGACAATTGAACCTATTGTCGCTTTGGCATCCGTTTCTTCACCAAATTAGGGCACACATCTCATCTGTGACCCCAATTTAGACCAAAATCCAATTGTAAGCATTATCTTATATCGCTACTCTGTGGGTGAATAAGAAATAAACTAATAAAAGTATCCAGTCTGATTTTTGCTGCTGAGAGATCCCGTTATGGATAACAATGACAAGCTCAACGAAATACTGTGCTGCCCGTTATGCGGCAGTGAAGAATACCTGCTTTCCGAATCGGATAGCATGTTATGTGCGGAGTGTGGTTCATTCTTTGAAGATGTCACACAACTCACAACAAACTGCGCTCTGCCTACAGTCAAGCTGCAATGTCGCGTGATATCTTCAGTAAGTCACTAAGCTATCTTTATAGAATCTGTTCGAGCTCAGTAAGATGGTTGATTTTCCTTAGCTCAAAAACATGTTGACGATCATTTAATCCGGCTAAATGAATAGAACGGACGCCTGCTCTTACACCGGCCTCTAAACCTTTAGGCGTATCGTCGATATAGAGACATTGTTCACGGGTAAAACCCATATTCATCACACAGTATTGAATAAGATCGGGCTCTGGCTTCCAACTATTGGTATCAAATGCAGAGAAAATTTTACCGCTGAAGTAAGGCAACAGACCAGTTAGGTCAAGACAACGCTCGATTTTATCTTTAGGACCATTTGACGCGACACAGTACTCAATGCCTTTGTCATCGAGAAACTGTAATAAATCAAACACCCCGTCCATTGGCTTTAGCTGTAGTTCAAACAGTCGATCCAATATATCTCTGTAAACGGGTTCGAGTTGGTCGATAGAAACGTTGACATCTAATCGCTTCTTAGTGGCCGCAAGAATATCAGCAAGCTTACCGCCTTCGAAATGGCTGGCTGCTTCTTCATAAGTGAGGGTAGCACCAAATAGAGCAAACGTGTCACACAGTGCTTGGCAGCAAAGTCTCTCACTATCAACTAACGTGCCGTCACAATCGAAGATTACACACTGAACTTGGGACTCTGTCATGCTCATTACCTTGTTAATTCGCCAAGAGAAATAATAAGGTAGTGAGTATTAAATGGAATGATGTGCTTAACACTTCCCTTGATAAATAGAAGTTTATGTCAGATTTTTAGACCATGTCACCATTTTATCGTTGGCACAATGATGAAGTCATCACTGCTCAATGATGAAGGTGTGGCTATCGTCAAGTGGCAGATCGAGTTTGGTGTACAGCGCAGCAAGAAATCCCTCTTCAGTCACCTCAGTGCCGCTGCTTTTCAATACAACATCAGAAATGAGAACCGTTTGCTGGTCTATGGTGACTATCGCCGCAGCTACCGCCTCACCTTCTTTAAAACCAAGATAGAGTGAGCAAGGTTCTGAATAGATGATTTGGGTTAAAAACTCAACGATCAGTTGCTGATCTGACTCATTACTCCAGCGACTAGCCTGCAATAATGCAAACATCACTGTAAGTCGATGGAAGTCGACCAGAAAGATATCTTCTGGTGCCATCTGGCTATCCGCTACCGGTATCTCTGACAACGTTTGGTATTGACGGCTAGATACGGCGTCTTTGTACAGTTCCATACCCGCGATGCTCTCTTTGGTAGGAAACTCGACATCTACTTGCTGATAAAGCCATTGGTTTTTGATTTCAGCAATTTTTGGCAAAGTCATAGTCTAGGGTGAACCTGTACAGATAGTGAGAATGGAGCGAGAAGCTTACTAGATAACGCCTTGAGGCGACAAGTCTTTTAGCCAGTTATTCGCAAACCACTATAAAAAGCGGATATGCTAATTACATTAAAGCGCAGTCTAGCCATTTTTGCTCAGGATAACGCGCTATGGTGTAAAACTATCACTATGAACCGAATCGAACTTCTTCAACTAAGCCAGTATCAATAGAGTAAGTCACCTCCACATTGCCTTCGAACTTATCAAAAGGTGGAACCATTCCTAAAACAGGTAGTTTTCGCGCTTGAACTATTTCAATTGGATCCCCAAGAATGCTACGAACTTCATCCGCATCCATACGACTATTCAATGACTTGGGGAAACGCCCATCAACTCTTTTCTTAAAGATAATAACTTCGAGTATCTGAGTGTGCTTATTGAAGATCAACTCAGCTTGACTGCTATCCGAAACGATATAGAAACTATTCAAACTCTCATCAACAATTTCAGGTACGTTCCCCCCTATAAGTGAAAGAAAGGATGCATCTTTTAATAAAGTTTGATACGTATTTCCTACTAAGTATTCATAAGAGTGGCTCATTTAATAACATCCATTTTGTTTATTGAGTCCGAATGAGTCGGAAAGACTTTACTGGGAAACTTACAAAACTGTGGCCAATTTTAGTTGACCACTACATTGCCAACTTAAATCGTTACTGCTTTCTAAACCATAATTACATGAGTTTTTCTACAAAAGATAGGGAAGGAACTAGAAGCCAACTCCATATCCCAATACTATTAATCCACATAAACAATCTAAATGTTTTTGATTCAGTCTTAACTCGATATCTTATAAAAGGGTAAGCTATCCAGTACCTTGTTAGACGACTAACTATTGAGTAAGAGGTTTGGAATTGCCATCTTAGATAACCTTTTTCATCGTAAAGTTTGTCTAAGTCTTTAGCTAGTTGCTTATCAATAAAAACAATGCGTTGTACGTTACCTAAACCAACCACAGCACTCATGAGTACGCCAGGGATTCCCCAGATAATGGCGTAAATTGCAAAAACTCCACTTATAACGTTAAGAAAATCACTCAAAATAAGTCCTCAACTAGTGCTTCAGTTACTTCTGTAAACTCGATGGCCTTTTCATACATAATATCTCATGTGCTTTTACCAATAGTTGCCCCTATAACACCTCCGGCAGCTGCGATATTTCCACTGGTGGTTCCCCAAGCAACTGTCGATACGTGAATACGAAGAGCTTGAGAAATCGAGCATCTTCAATGAATACTAGGTAAAGAGGAGGCAACCCTGCATCCGCAGGGAAAGTCACAATATATTCGGCTAGATCGTCCTCAGGGTAGAGAACCGTGCCAATTTCTTGTTCATGCTCTTCAATTGGGCGAACCCAGATATTGTGAACATCCATGTGCAGCTTCAGTGAATGATCAACCTATAGTCCCTAACCATTTCACCAATAGGGAAAAGCATGATGCGATAACAAAGATCCAGCTGCCAATACAATTAACCCACATAAACAGTCTGAATTTTTTAGATTTAGTGGTCACTCTATGTCTGATAAAAGGATAGGCAAGCCAGTAACACATCAATCGAGTTCCAATTGCGTAGGACATTTGATAGTTCCATTTCATATACCCTTGGTCGTCGTAATATTTATCTAAATCCTTAGCTACCTGCTTGTCAATAAATACAATTCGTTCAATATTTCCGAATGAAACCATAGCGAACATAATCGCACCGAGTACACACCAAATAATAAAACACCAAAATATAAGCACTGTAAATAAGGCCAAAACTAATTTAAATGTAATCATCTAGCATTTTCCTGAATAGCTTCAACCTGATCTTTCCCCCACTGATAAGCAATATACATAATGTCACCAGTAGCTTTACCTAACATTGAGCCTCCAATTCCACCAACCACGCCTCCAGCAATAAAAGCACCAATTGAAGCAATCGCTAACACTGGCGCTGAGGTAACTCCTACAATACCCAACACCAAAAGAGTACCGCCGGCTGCGATATTTCCACCGGTGGCTCCCCCTCCTATACCACCAATAAATCCTGTTATTTCACGTGCTGTGACTTTACCGCATTCTCCTGAACCATCAACAGAACAGGCTTCATAAATATTCTTCACGCCACTTGCTGCACCAAGCACTAGCCCTACGTAACCGACTCCACGAGACGTCGCGATACCAATCGCCACATTCGCTATACGCTTACCTAAATTCGGTACCAGACCTTTTGCAATAATTTCATCAGCATTATGGATAACAGAATGAGTAGAGAGTTAACACCATCACAACACGGCTTGCCATCGCAACTTGAGAGACGTAAAGGTGGTTAATTTCAAGAGCCCCATCTAATCGACAGGCTCATTTATATCATTTTTTAAAACCAGGTAAGCCCTGAGACAAGCGCCATTTTTTGACGATTCTAACAATATTTTCTGGCGTTCCATCTATAGGATTTTCTGGGTAATAAATTAGGTCTGAACCATCTGGATGTTCTGTTGTAGCGATAAAGTTTTCAAGTAATTCATCTTGATATTCTTCAGAACCTTCTGCGCTGATAATAATGTTTAGTAACTCCAAAAACTCTAACTCGGTATAGTCTTCTAACCTATCATGTAATCTCATCGTTAACCCTTATGAATGTTTATATGGTTCTTAGGTGTATTAACTTTTATGTTATCAACATTGTAGACATCCCCACCATGTTGAATTTCTTTGAGGTGATGTAATTCAAATGAACGGCGTCCACCCACCGTATCTTTAAATCTTGCTCGGGGAGCCTTACCATCTTTCATCCGTTTTATATTCGAAGGAATAAATTGGAGAGCCAATATTGAGTCTTCAGATACCTCTATCCAAAAAGCCTTCCTAAAGCTATCAAAACTACTGAATTCCTTATCCCTCAACTTGTCAGCAATTTGCGATGGAACTGGTGAACCTAACCCCTCACTGGCTTTCTCTAACCATATGCCCGTTATATCTTCGCCATTCCCCGTTACCAC
>NZ_JBNJOH010000031.1:0-53083 GCF_050113735.1 Vibrio sp. TRT 2004
CGTCCTGGAGGATTCGAACCTCCGACCGCCTGGTTCGTAGCCAGGTACTCTATCCAGCTGAGCTAAGGACGCGCAGTGTTCTCGAAAAACGAGAGTTGTGAAGTATATCACACTGATTCTTTGAAACAACAGGGCTTTAAAACAAAAAAATTGGCCATAAGCCAATTAATGGCGGTGAGGGAGGGATTCGAACCCTCGATACGGCTACAAACCGTATACTCCCTTAGCAGGGGAGCGCCTTCAGCCTCTCGGCCACCTCACCGTTTTATTCCCTGGTAAGGAAATTATGGCGCGTCCTGGAGGATTCGAACCTCCGACCGCCTGGTTCGTAGCCAGGTACTCTATCCAGCTGAGCTAAGGACGCGCTATGCTTTCTTGCTAAAGAAAGTTTGTTTTAAAGCTGTTCCGAAGAACAATTCTTCTTAGAAAGAAGAAGCAAGAATGGCGGTGAAGGAGGGATTCGAACCCTCGATACGGCTACAAACCGTATACTCCCTTAGCAGGGGAGCGCCTTCAGCCTCTCGGCCACCTCACCGTCTTGCGGAGGCACATATTACGATTTACCAAAAATATGTCAAACACTTTCTTGGCAAAATTAGCAAAAAAACATCCAACCGTTGGCTATTTAATCAAAGCGGTGCTAATTCGCTCTTTTTACTGTAAATAGGTGCCTTCACATTACAAAAAAGGCTGACAAATCGTCAGCCTATTTGTGTAATTAGTAGTTGCCAGATGCAACGTTACCATTACCTTTTTCTGCCTGAATGCGCATGTAGATTTCTTCACGGTGAACAGACACTTCTTTCGGTGCATTTACGCCGATACGTACTTGGTTACCTTTAACACCCAGTACAGTTACTGTGACTTCATCACCGATCATTAGAGTTTCGCCAACGCGGCGAGTTAAAATTAGCATTCTGTGCTCCTTGAGTAATCTCTGATTTATCTTGCTACAAAGCTATTATCCAACAAAAGTGATATTTTCGTAAACTCTATTGTGGTTCGAATCTAACCTAAAAAGGCATGTTTTTGTTGGCAATCGAGTGCCTGTGAAGACGTAATGTAAGCATCATGCAGTATGTTCGCCGCTTTGTCGACACATTCGGGTTGCAACACTAGCATCAGCGATTGTGGGTTTACCGCATAATGCTCAATATCGATCCCCTGTTCTGAGAGCAAAGCGTATGACCTTTCAACCAGTCCTTCGACATGAAGGCCTACTGCGGTCAACAAGCTTACCGATTCACTATTACGGATTTTGTCGTTGAAAACCAGTTCCAGTTTTGCATAAGCATCGTGTTTTATCACTACACCTACCCATTCTGCTTGCTCGATCACATTCCAAATCGTCACACCTATCATCTGGCACTGTGTTTTTAAACCGCAAAGCGCATCTTTCTCAATCTTGATCAGACACATATCACGTTGAATAGCGACGCCACATACCGAGGCCAAACACTGCTCCCCTTTGACTAAGCTGCCGTTGTTAGTGTCAAACGTCGACAGCACTCGCAATGGTACACTGTTACGCCAAGCGTATTGAACCGATGGTAAATGAAGCACTTTTGCGCCTTTACGAGCCATCTCTTCCATCGAAGGAAAATCAATGACATCCAGTTTCTTCGCCGAAGAAACGACTCTAGGATCGCAAGTGTAAATACCATCAACATCGGTAAATATCTGGCACTCATCTGCACTCAACGCACCTGCGAGAGTAACAGCACTGGTATCAGAACCGCCCCTTCCCAGGGTGGTGATATCCCCATTTTCATTGATACCTTGAAAACCTGCCACTATGACAATTTGGTCTTGCGCTAACAGTTCATCTATCGCGCTAGTGTCAATATGTTTAATCGTCGCGTCATTGTGTTGATTGTCCGTCACAATGTTCGCTTGTGCTCCGGTAAGTGAACGAGCAGAATGACCTAATTTATTTAAAGTCATTGCCAGTAGTGCCATGGACACTTGTTCACCAGCAGAGAGCAAAACATCAAGTTCTCGAGCAGTAGGTACACTGTCTACTTGTTTAGCCAAATCCATTAGTCTGTTTGTTTCACCAGACATCGCAGAGACAACTACGACAACTTGATTACCATCATTTTTCGCCTTAATGATGTGTTTGGCTACTGTATGAATTCTTTCTACGGAACCTACAGATGTTCCACCAAACTTTTGCACGATAAGGGGCTTTTTCACCAGTCTTCACCTTCCCAAGACCAAAGTCTCATTCGGACCACATTCAATATGTTGAATATTGTTTGCAGTAGTTATAACAAAAACCAAGCGGCCTATTTAACCGTCTTTTAGACGACTAATTAAACCACTTGGTTAGCTCAAAAAAAATACGCTCAATCAAAGAACTGATTGAGCGTTATCATTTAATATTCGATGTCTATAGGCGTTCTTCTAGCCAAGGCTGAACACTTTCGATCGCTTTTGGTAGCGCAGACACGTCAGTACCACCCGCTTGAGCCATATCTGGACGACCACCGCCTTTACCACCAACTTGTTCTGCAACCATCTTAACAAGGTCTCCGGCTTTCACTTTGCCGATCAGATCTTTAGTTACGCCCGCAATTAGACCAACCTTGCCATCACTGATGTTTGCAAGCATCACAACACCACTACCCATTTGGTTTTTGATGTCATCAACCATAGTACGTAGGTTCTTGCTATCAGCACCTTCCATTGCAGCAATCAGTACTTTAACGCCATTAATTTCCTGAGCTTTACCCATGATGTTTGCACTTTCTGCTGCAGCCATCTTGTCTTTCAGCTTCTGGATTTCCTTCTCTAGCGTTTTCGCTTTAGAAGCAGATTCAGCCAGTTTCTCTTCATACTTAGCTTGTTGTGCTTCAATTGCGTCAAGTGCTGCTTCACCGGTTACCGCTTCAATTCGACGAATACCTGCTGCGATACCACCTTCTGAAATGATCTTGAATAGACCGATATCACCGGTGTTTGATGCGTGGATACCACCACAGAGCTCAGTAGAGAACTCGCCCATCGATAGCACGCGAACTTCATCATCGTACTTCTCGCCGAAGAGTGCCATCGCACCTTTCTGCTTCGCAGATTCGATGTCCATGACATTGGTTTCGATAACGTGGTTGCGACGAACTTGCGCATTGACTAGACGCTCAACTTCTTTAAGTTCAGCCGCTGTTACCCCTTCAAGATGAGAGAAGTCAAAACGTAGGTTTTCAGGCTTAACGAGAGAACCTTTCTGCGTTACGTGCTCGCCAAGAACTTGTCTTAGTGCTGCATGCAGTAAGTGCGTTGCCGAGTGGTTTAGTGAGATCGCTGCACGACGCTCTGCATCGACAACCGCTTCAACTTGGTCACCCTTAGCTAGGACGCCTTCAGCCATGACCCCATGATGAGCAATCGCATTACCGAGTTTTTGTGTGTCTTCAACTTTGAATAGACCCGATTCCGTCTTCACAAGACCAGCATCACCACATTGACCACCTGATTCAGCATAGAACGGAGTCTCACCAAGAACGATGATGGCTTTGTCACCCGCAGACAAAGTATCAGCCGCTTCGCCTTCAACAAAAATTTCTACTACAGTGCTTTCACCTTGAGTACCAGCGTAGCCACAAAACTCTGTTTCTGCTTCCGTTTTGATGGTTGCGTTGTAGTCTGTACCGAACTGACCGGCTTCGCGAGCACGCTGACGCTGCTCTTCCATCGCTTTCTCGAAGCCTTCTTCATCGATAGCGAAATCACGCTCACGTGCAACGTCGTTTGTCAGGTCAGCAGGGAAACCGTAAGTATCGTAAAGTTTGAATACGGTTTCACCGTCTAGCACTTTGCCTTCTAGGTTATCTAACGCTTCATTCAGAATCGCCATACCACGCTCTAGCGTGCGACCGAAGTTCTCTTCTTCGATACGTAGAACTTTTTCCACAACCGCTTGTTGTTTCTTCAACTCTTCACCAGCACTGCCCATGACTTCAGCAAGAACACCTACCAGTTTGTGGAAGAATACGCCTTTCGCACCAAGTTTGTTACCGTGACGAACTGCACGACGGATGATACGACGCAAGACATAACCACGCCCTTCATTCGAAGGCATGACACCATCAACGATCAAGAATGAACAAGAACGGATATGGTCAGCAATCACGCGTAGAGACTGGTTAGACAAATCTTCATAACCGATGGTTTCAGCGGCTGCTTTGATTAGTTTTTGGAATACGTCGATTTCGTAGTTTGAGTGGACGCCTTGCATGATTGCAGAGATACGCTCGATACCCATGCCCGTGTCTACCGAAGGTTTTGGTAGCGGCTCCATCGTGCCGTCAGCATGACGGTTGAACTGCATAAATACGTTGTTCCAGATCTCGATGAAACGGTCACCATCTTCTTCAGGTGTACCTGGACGGCCACCCCAGATGTGCTCACCATGATCGTAGAAAATTTCAGTACATGGACCACAAGGACCTGTGTCACCCATAGTCCAGAAGTTGTCAGACTCGTACTGCTTACCGCCTTCTTTATCGCCGATACGGATAATACGATCAGCGGGAACACCTACTTTCTTGTTCCAAATTTCGAATGCTTCGTCATCTGTTTCGTAAACCGTTACCAGTAGACGATCAGTAGGCAGTTTTAATGTCTCAGTGAGGAATTCCCATGCAAACGCAATCGCATCTTCTTTGAAGTAATCACCAAAGCTGAAGTTACCTAGCATTTCAAAGAAAGTATGGTGACGAGCTGTAAAACCCACATTTTCAAGGTCGTTGTGTTTACCACCCGCACGTACACAACGCTGAGCCGTAGTTGCTCGTGTGTAGGCACGCTTTTCTGCGCCTAAGAAGCAATCTTTGAATTGGTTCATACCTGCGTTTGTGAATAGCAGGGTTGGATCGTTATGTGGAACCAACGATGAACTGTCTACGATTTGGTGTCCTTTGCTTTCAAAGAACTTAAGGAACGCGTTACGAACCTCATCAGTGCTCATGTACATGCAGCTCTTCCTGAAAAATAGTCGAGTGAAATTTTTGCGCTATTGTAGATCATGGTTCACGCTACGACTAGTTTTCTCGCAGAAAAGAGGCTCCTGATTCGATAAATCGCGACAAATCCGCAGATTAAGGTGTTAGTTCGTGATTTGTCCTCATCGTTTGAGTTAAGAGCATTGCTAATTTATTCAAAACTATAACCACGAATTGCAGGTATCGGACTTACTTAGCGTACTTTTTTGTGTCTTTAGTCGTTTCTTTAGCCGAATAACACGGCTAACGCATCTATAGTACAAACACATGTAATGGGCTGGTCTGAGATGAAACCAGCGGTTGATTATTAAGTGAATACAGTAAAACATATCTGAACAATTAAACACGTATGAGAAACGAGCTACAGACACAGCTCGCTTTCATGAGTAGTGCTACATAAGCCTATCTATGAGGTGTTGATTTAATCAGGGGAGTTAGTACATTTCATTTTTCATCAATTTCAGGTCTTAGCTTTCTAATTATTGAATCAAGCTCAACCCCGTTAAATGGGAGGTAGTTTTTATCAATTAATATTTGTAGTGACCTCTTATCACTCTCTGTGAACTCAGCTTCATATTTCAAAACTGGAGCGTCTAACCAACCTTTTTCTGTCATTATTGAAATCACTTTCTTTTCATTATTTCTTTGTAATGAATCAACTAAGATAGCTTGCTCTTTTGCTGAACAATTATATTGTGCCAAGTGATGTAGATATGAAAGCGTAGATATCTGTTTTTTTCTTGGTAGTGATATTAGCCAAGAGCTAATTGGGTATGGATTTATATTTCGAGTTTTTTTATCAGAACATTCATCCACTTTTTGCAAAAAAATCTTGTAGGCATTTTTGGATTCAGTTGAAATTATTTGCTGTTCAACCTCCACTGTCGCATGAACTAGTGGACAAATTAAAATAAACGTTAGACTACATAGCGTTGTAAACGCACTTCCAAAATTCATGTTCTTTTCCTGTGCTTTCTAAAGCTTGATCAAACGCTAACTTAGCTATTACTTTGCGTTCAACCGCGTGGATAGACCGCATCACTCTAGAAAACTCTTTCCAGTCGTATGCCGCTATATTCGTAAGCTTTTCGTGAGGTTTCCCTTTCAGAAATATATCTATAAAAGGAATAACACCCATGACTTTTGTAAGTAGGTTTGCATTATCTATTTTATCGATTATCTGCTGTAAAGTGTCTACTCCTTCGACGGATAAGCGATCTGAGTCTATCTCACATTCAGTAATGTTTATCATAATCTAACCCTCTACAGGTTTTCGCCAATCGTCTAAACCATGTGTGTTTGCCACCAAATGCGTCCACTCTATTTTTCGATAATTAAAGAATAGATTGACTAGCTGATGAATTCTTTTCGCTTTGGTTTCCCTAGAATCAGGTAAAAACAACTGAATTTTACTTAATCGAGCATTGGTAAGAGTTGTATTGAAGAACTTTTCTTGCCTACCTATTACGGACATTCGATACCAATCAAGAGATACGGTTTCTAATGTTTCACCTTGACAAAGTGCATTATAAAGTAATGGCAGAGCACTGTTTATTTCGCATGTAACTTTAAGTGCACCGTGAATACGTTTACTGTTAGGTTTCCCACTTTGGATATCTGTCGGAGTTATAACAACGTGTTTGACACTTTGAACCATAATTTCGTCGAGATGATTCTCAACAAAACTATCCCCGATAGAGTCAGCTGTACCTACTTTGTGGGTAATGAAACCTTGGTTCTTGCCAATAATCTTTAAATAGCATGGTTGCGGCATACATCACTCCTTTGCTAAATATGGCCAATTCCCCTTTAAAGCGTATGGTTAAATGTAGGCTACGATGTTGTCAATTCGATACAGTGCATTCAGGAGCATTCCTACATCAAGCAAGCTGTTTTGCTCTTTATTCTGTAGGAACGGGGAGCCCTCGAGAGCAATAGCACTCTCACAACCTGACAGTCGGTTATCGGAAGTTATAGGGCTTTAATAAGCAGTAGAAAAAGCAGTCTGGTTGCCTTAAACGTTCATTCTCAGAGACGGTGTTATTGCGCGTGAAAAAGCGGCTCAGTATGTCTGGAACAATAGTGGCTACATTATGGATAGGCATTCTTACCGGAACTCGAATTAGAAAAAATTTCTTACGCCTCATGATTTAAAGCATAGCTAATTTGTTCAAAACTATAGCCACGATATTGCAGGAATCGGACTTGTTTGGCGTACTCTTTTGCGTCTTTGGCTTTAATCCCTTTAAATTTCTTCTCTGCTGCACCTTTTGCCAATTCAAACCAATCTTGAGGCTCTTGCTGCATCGCTTTTTCTATCGTAGCCTCGGCGACACGCTTTTGATTTAACTCTTGGCGAATCCTTCTTTCGCCATGTCCTTTATAAACATGCTGGCGTATCTGACTTTTGGCATAACGCAAATCATCAAGATAATTGTGATCGAGGCAAAAGTTGATGGCCTCTTGAATCGCTTCATCCTCATAGCCTTTTAAGCTCAGTTTTTGATAAAGCTCATACTCACCATGATCACGGCGGCTTAGCAACTGCATAGCCGCTTCTTTACTCGATAATGTGGGTGGTTTTCTTTGAAACATAACTTACTTATTTTCAAATTCTAGATATAACAAAGCCCCGCATTCGCAGGGCTTTGATTTCACTTAAACAGAATTAAAATTCTTCTTGCTCTGGCATCTGGCCTAATTCAGCTTCAACAGGCTGTTCTTCTGCCGGTAAAAGCAGCATTTCACGTAGCTTAGTATCAATTTCTTTCGCGGCTTGAGGGTTTTCACGTAGGAATTTACCTGCGTTTGCCTTACCTTGACCAATCTTGTCGCCATTGTAGCTGTACCAAGCACCCGCTTTTTCAATCAGCTTATGCTTCACACCTAGATCAATTAGCTCACCTTCACGGTTGAAGCCTTGACCGTATAGAATTTGCGTCTCAGCTTGTTTAAATGGTGCAGCAATCTTGTTCTTAACCACTTTAATGCGAGTTTCGTTACCGACAACTTCGTCACCTTCTTTGATTGAACCAGTACGGCGAATATCAAGACGTACAGAAGCGTAGAACTTAAGTGCGTTACCGCCAGTAGTCGTCTCAGGGTTACCAAACATCACACCAATCTTCATGCGGATTTGGTTGATGAAAACACACATACAGTTAGACTGCTTTAGGTTACCTGTTAGCTTACGCATTGCTTGAGAAAGCATACGTGCTTGTAGACCCATGTGGCTGTCACCCATTTCGCCTTCAATTTCAGCTTTAGGTGTTAGTGCTGCAACCGAGTCCACTACCATTACGTCGATAGCACCTGAACGCGCTAGCGCATCACAGATTTCTAGTGCTTGTTCGCCCGTATCAGGCTGAGAAACAAGTAGAGCATCGATATCTACGCCGAGTTTTTTCGCATATACAGGATCGAGCGCATGCTCCGCATCAATAAACGCACAAGTTTTACCTTCACGTTGTGCAGCAGCGATTAGCTCAAGAGTTAGTGTTGTTTTACCAGAAGATTCCGGACCGTAGATTTCTACGATACGACCCATAGGCAGACCACCAGCACCAAGAGCGATATCTAAAGAAAGTGAGCCGGTAGAAATTGTTTCTACGTCCATTGCACGGTTGTCACCAAGGCGCATAATCGAACCTTTACCGAATTGCTTTTCGATTTGACCTAGCGCAGCGGCGAGCGCCTTCTGTTTGTTCTCGTCCATCACTTTCTCCAAATGACTCATCTAATGCTGATGAATATCAATCAAATTCTTCCGCTCAGCTTTTTTGCTAAGCAATCAATGAAAGCCATTATACTGTTGATTCATACAGTGTCCATAGCTATGGGGATTTTTTTTGAAATTTGATGATATCCATCTGATTTTTAATCACTTTAAATTACTCGATCAATCATTAGCTGTCACTTTTCAACTGTTCGTACAGTACTTTCAAAGCCACTTCGACAGCCTGTTGACGCACTTGAGAACGGTTGCCAGCAAAGTAATAGGTCGCCACTTTCAACCAGCCACTTTTGTCTGCCCAGCCAATACAGACTGTACCGACAGGCTTACCTTCTGTCGCCCCTCCTGGCCCAGCAATACCACTGATCGATACGCCAATGTTGGCATTCGAATTGGCCAACGCACCTTTTACCATTTCTTCAACCGTCTGCTCACTGACAGCGCCATGGGACTCAAGCGTTTGTTCCTTTACCCCAAGCATCTCCATTTTGGCTTCGTTACTATAGGTGATAAAAGCACGGTCAAACCAACCTGAACTTCCGGCTATGTCGGTAATCGCCGCGGAGACAGCTCCACCAGTGCATGACTCCGCAGTTGTAATGACTAAACCCTGAGATTTTAAAAGAGCCCCTAATTCGGCACTCAGATTCATGTTCGATTTCCTGATCTGGTGATACAGCTGTTGAAAAAAATTCAACAGCGATTAACTAGTGTGGCTCATTATAGTTAGCTTTCGAGTGATTGTTGTAGAGCAGATTTCAATTCTTGCTCTGCCTGCTCAATAACACGTTGAGCCTTCTCACGCTGCTCCCTTCCCTCTTTTACTCTAGAAAGCGTATTGCTCAAGGTTTCTATGGTGAGTTTATTGACGGTTTGTAATGACTCTAAATCCAAAATACCACGCTGATAGTTTTCAGCAATTTGCTCTTCTAGCACCTTAAGCTTCTCAGCATTTCTCACATACTGTTTGTTGGTATAGTCTTTCACTGCACGTGTTACTTGCAGAGCTTTTTCTTTCTCATAGTTAGAAATCGCGATTAAGAACTGGCGTTTCCATAGTGGGAAAGTGTTATGGACGATATCTTGAATATCTTCCATCAGCATCTTATTCCCTTCTTGAGATAAGCGGATCTGAGGTGCTGTTTGAATAGCGGCCAGTCGTGTCAGTTCCAAGTTATGTACTCGCTTTTCTAATCTTGCGACGGCTTGTGTCGCATCACGATAGCGCTGAGCATCCAAGGCATCTGCACTCTGTTCAGATTTAGCTAACAGGTTAGGTAATACCTCTTCATTAAGCTGAGTTAACTTATATCGACCTGCCGCTATATATTGCTCTAGCCCATGAAGTAACTCCAAGTTATGTTGGTAAAGCTCATCAAGCTGGTTGATATCATGAGCCAATTTCACTTCTTGCCCCTGTAAACGGTCAGCCAATTTATCCAGCTGATTCTTTACTGAGTCAAAACTGGTAGAGAACTTTTTGAACGAGTCAAACATTTCTCCAATCAGAGGAAGCCGTGAAAGAAAACTGCGCTCGCCAAGTTGCTCAAACGCACTACTGTCCATCGAAGAAACCATTGCCTGTAAAATGTCGCCAGCCTCTCCGCTATCTCTAACCCGAACCTGATTTAAAATTGAATCCGAGAACGCAGTAATTTTCTCCAAGGATTCACGGCCAAACGTAATTGTTGCCACGCTATCAAAGGGGTCAAATCGATCAGCAATCGCAACAACCTCCGGTGTTGTTTCTATTTCCATCCCCTCTGCCTGAGCTGTAGCTAGTTCACTCATATGAGCTCCTTAATTTTGTGAAGGTTGATGACAGGGAAAGCGCTGCCAAAGTTGTTCAAACTGCCTCGAAAACGAGATTAGAAAGCGTGCATCATCCGACAAAGTGATATCTTCCTGATTGTATTGGGATGCACTCCTCGTCCAATTAAAGCTTCCATTAATCAATCTCTTCTGGTCAAAAATAGCGAATTTGTGGTGCATATGATAACGCGTAGTATCAATTTTCACTTGGACACCTTGTTGCGCTAAGTACTCAATATCGCTGCCTTTATCATACATTTTGTCATTATCAGTAATGATGCGAACCATAACACCACGCTGGTGCGCTTGGAGAATATGCTTGGTTAACTCGTCATCAGCAATGGTAAAGACGCAGATATCAATTGAAGATCGAGCAAGTTTTAGCTGCTCAATAATTCCCGATACACAACGTCTTCCTGGAGAGAACCAGCTTGTCGCTACTTGGCTTGATTGATTGGTGCTAACGTTGTCTAGCACCCGCACAACACGCTCAAGCCAGCGTAAAACCCCTTCTGGCTCCGAGTTTTCTGCCATAGCAGCTTTGGCAAGTTTAAAACTTTGATTACGTAGAAAGGAGCGCTCTTCGTCATTTATCACGCCCTCAGCTAACTCACTCTGAAGAAAATTTCTCTCACTATCATCTAAGCGATAGTCTGACAAAGATGCCTCTAACCACTCTGTCCATTGGCTACGTTTCATTGCTGCTCTCCAGGCCAATTCGGGCGACATTTTGGTTCAGCATAGCTAATTGTTGAACCACCTGACCGGCCCTATCTTCAGAATCTCCCATTAATTTCTGACGTTGATAATTTAGCTTAATTTCTTGCCATCGCTCAACCTGCTCTGAGTTCATATCACCTCTCAGTTCGGCCAGTTTTAATAGGTTCTCTTCCGTTCCACTAGCAAGAGTTTGCGCCTCTCCTTGGTAATGATCCTGAAGTAATGTATTGATCTCATCGACAGTCATCACTGACGAGATTTTCTCGACCAGTTTATTCATGTTTCGATACGAGCCTTGTAACTTAAATGCTGGCTCTACTCGATATTGATCCGCTGTCGCTGCTGACTGAATATACTGTTGATTCACCTTCAACACCGTCTGCCGAACCAGTGTCAGTTTTTGTATGGTACTGACAATCTCGTTTGCTTCCGTTGCCGAATACGAGTAACTCATGTCACTTAATGCAATGTTTTCTCCATCAGCCATACGAACAAAACGGTATAGGTCGTTTAGATCACGTGTTGCTAACGGTGCCAGCACTGAATTTGAAGTCAATGAGTTTTCAATAAAGCTCAATTCAAAGGCTTGCTTTTGGTCGGACAACATATCACCCAAGTTGTAAATATCCGCTCGGTTGGCCAACATATCAGGAATACGGAAAGCTTCACCCGTTTCTGTATATGGGTTGCCCGCCATTACGACAGCGAACTTCTTACCGCGCATATCGTAAGTTTTCGCTTTTCCTTGCCAAGTCCCTTCAATTCGACGCGTACCATCACACAATGAAATGAATTTTTGGAGTAATTCTGGATGGGTATGCTGAATATCATCTAAATAAAGCAACACGTTGTTGCCCATTTCAAATGCCAAGTTAATTTTCTCGATTTCGCGAGCCGCATTTTGATCCGGGGCTTCAGCAGGATCGAGCGATGTAGCCTGGTGCCCAATAGAAGGTCCATTGATCTTCATAAACACTAACCCTAGCTTGTGAGCCACATATTCAATCAGTGTCGTTTTTCCGTAGCCAGGTGGTGAAATCAATAACAGCATCCCCATAAGATCTGTTCGTTTATTGTCACCGACTGTGCCCATTTGCTTGGCAAAATTATCACCAATGAGTGGCAAGTAACTGTCACTAATCAGCTTATTACGTACGAAAGAAGTTAAAGGGCGCGGCTTAAATTCCTCGAGACGAAACTGCTGTTTAGCCTCAGCTAACAATTCGGATCTTTGCTTAAGGTAGGCCTCATATTGAGGTACAACCGTACTATGATGACGCTCACTACGCTGAAGAAAATCATCCAGCACTAAGTCAAGTTGACCATCTTTGACGCTTTCATGCTCTCCTAACAGGCCGGACACTGTACATTGCAACGAAAAATCGACACTTTGAAGCGGCAACTGTGACAGCGTTTTGCACAATGCAATTATTGCACTTTCCGTAACGAAAGCTTGGCTGTGTTGATTCTTATCAGTGTAGGCGCTCAACCAATACATATGATCACTGAGCTGTTCTCTAAGCGTTTGCTCTGTCGGCGACCAGCCTAAGCTTCGACGAAATTGCAGGTAGTCCTCACAAAGAACCAAGGCATCTTGGCTAACTTGAATACCCGTTTCTTTTTGTGACAAAACACCAATCAGATAACTAGCACTCTCACCGGCGTCTTGTTGACAAAAATCAGTCTCTAAATGCTCTTTCAAGGCACTGAAAGCCTCAGAAGCATTTAAATGTTCGCGCAGCAGTTCAGCGTTAATTGCTTTTTGGCGAATCTCATTCAGTCGTTCGTCTTCTTGCTCTAACAACCATAGGAGTGCTTTAGCCCTAGCAGCTTGACCAAAACGAAGCAATCCCGCCTTCTTATAAATTGGCAACAATTGCGACAATATTTGTACAGCATCGCTGTCATGAATGCCTTTTACGTACCCTTCACGATAACGAGGCGCAGCAAAACGCTGTACAAGCTCAATTAATCGATTATCTGTATGCGCTTTGTATAAAGAATCTAAAGTTAAACCTGACAAATTTTGCTCCGCAGAGTGAAGTATCAGGTAAGATAGATACTCAGAACGGTAAACTGTATCACTTTCAGAAGCGACCTCTAACCTTGCGACATTTTGCAACTTGAGAAAGGCTTCATCCTCGATTGGGTTGTAAAAATCAGTACCCGATATATGAGTACATAACTGATCGCTCTGCTCAACTAGACTTAAATCGAGCGCCTGCAGATTTACACTGAAACGGTGCTTACCCAGTCTTAATATTTTCCCGCCTTGCTCGAAGATGTCTTGGTTATCACGCAATGCACGTAGTGACTGGTCTTGTAATGATTTCAGTTTCGCATCTAAACTGTCTGACTTTACGCTGTCACCTAATTCACGAATTGATTCTGACAACTGATGAAGCTTAAGAACCATAGCATCGGTTGCGAAATAGCTATTCAACCCTGCAACATCCTCAAACTTAGCCACTCGTTTTTCAATACTTTTTAGAGTCACTGTTGCTGCTTGAAGCAAATTCTGCACTCGACGCTGCTGCGCGGAAATCAAATGCTGTTTGTGGTTATCTAGCGTTGACTGAATCTCATCTCTCTTCGAATATATCTCCACGAGGAATTGACCAAAATCGGCGAAACGGGACTCGAGCTTATCCAGTTGACTAATCAGTTTTGCCAGCTGAGTATCACAGTCGTCCGGTGAGTTAGCTTGCTCCATAGCACTACTCACAGATTGACCTAGCAACTTAAATTGAGCACTAAACTCAGCTTGAGCTTCTTCGCTCTGAAGACCTTTGCTTCGATTTCGCAGTTTTGCAGAAACGCTATTGAGTAAGGTTGAAATCTCTGTAGTGAGGTCAAGGATCCTTGTCGCCTGAGTCGGATCATCCGTTTCAATGTCGGTAACTTCTTCGGTGACTAATTGAAGGTCACTTCTAAGTCCATCTAATTGCTGTTGCAGCTTCGTCAGATAAGACGTTTTGTCACTCTGCTCTAAGTCTGCCTCAATTTTCTTAATCTGCTGCTTGAAGGGCAGATAGGCCTTTTCATCTTGAAGTAAGGTGAGCAATTGCGTGTTAAGTAATTCACGCTGCTGCTGTAAAGTGACCAACATTTCATCTACGCTGGCCACATCTACATAGTGTTGCTGACGCAAAGCCATTGTCGAACCAACTAAGCCTTTCACTTCAGCAAGCACACCAAGCAATACATTTGCCTGCTCTTTGGGTGCTAGCTTAATCTTTCCTACCAATTCATTAATGGCGACTTGTTGCTGTTCTAAGCTTTGAAAAGCGTGGCTTTGCAGTTGTTGAACTTTCGCAAATTCATCAATGATTTTATCGGCTGTCTCCATCAGCTCACTGATTCTTTCCCCTATACCTTGTGCATAGTCCTGCCTCAGCCAATGATAATGATCCAACGTCGTTTGACATTGCTTAAGCAGCACTTCATACGCTGTTTGAGTCACTTCTTCAGTTTGCGCCAACTGACACACTGAAAGGACTGACGATAAAGCTCGAACGAGCTCGGCATTGCCCAAGCTAAATAAAGGGTTAGAGCCATCAACTAACGCATTATTGTTGGCGTAATGCTCAGGTGTTGAGAAAGGCGTGTCCCAAACTCGTAGTGGGTGAATTGTTGATGCCTCTGTGTTCTCAGACAACTGGAAGACCAACATACGCCCATCAGGGTACAAACTAAAACCATGGCTTTCCATTGGAGCAGCAAACTGTTTCTCAATCATGTTATAAGTGAACACTAGGTAATAGCCTTCCAACATGTTGAAAAAGAAATACAAAACATCTTCTCCATTGGGAGAAACTACTTTCTGGAAGAACTGCAAGTGCTGCCATGGCATATCAAACTGTTTATGTTCACCATTAGCGAGCATGAAACCATGCGAGTATAGAATGCCATGCTGTTCAGGAAGAAATTTGGCGCTTTGGCTTAAAGCATCAGCCCTAACGACAATTTGATTCAACGGATTGTAGATAAAATATCGATCTTGTCTCTCTCGGTTGGGACGAATTTTAAGAACAATTAACTCACCCGCAAAGGCGTAATGGATCTGAGCATCTGCGACGCTTTGGTGATGATCTTCAACTTCTTCGCTGTAAATTCCTTTACCATCTTCCGTATTGTCCTCAACTTTAATCGTCAGGTCTCCACCAATACATTCAACAAACAGTTTATCAGCGATAGAAACATGAGAATGGTTACCCACAATATGATCATCACGAGTGGTCGTAATCCAGTCAAAGTCATGCTGCACTGGATTCGTTAAAGATGCGTGTCCTGCTGAATCGAGGTACTCAATAGAATTGGCGTTGATCTGAAAGCGGAAGACTTTGCGGTCTTCAACACGCATACCTATTTGAAAAGCGATATATAGCGTACTCTCTTGCCGAGAGATCTGCGATAAACGAGCATCTCGATAATAGGTAAATAGCTCTGAGAACTCATGTAAAAAGCGAGGGTCATGCAAAAAACTTCCCTCGAGAGGGAGAGGTTCAACACGAAAAGTTCCTTCATTTTCATGTAATTGATATAAACCAAACACATCTTGCAGTGCTGGGGTTGCTTTCATTCCGACATGCACTTGATAGCCAAACAACAATTGCTGATTCACCTGTGCCATATCGATAGGAATACAGCGAGCATCGGTTTGAACATTGGTCTTGCCAACCAGTTTTAGTTCCTGGGCACCAAATACTTGTTGACGTTGCTGATTAAAAGAGTGTGCGAGTGACTTTAGTTGCTGACCTTGCTGAGACAAACGAGATTTAAGCACCTCATAAGCACCACCTTCACTCACAGCTTTCTGAGTCAAATCTGACATAGTTATACCTGTTCATCCCGCTTACAGCGAAGCGGGATTTTTTGCGGGAGTGGGTTTATTTAGTTAGGCTTTGCTATCAGGAGCAACATCAAGCGAACTTTGAATCTTCTTCATCAGTTCAGCGGCACCACCTTGAGAGTTGAGCAAACTCGCTAGAGCAACATTGCTTAAATCGCTACTTTTAAGGTCGGTGTTTTCTAGAATATCTTTAATATCTTGAGGTAAACTACGATTGCCCTCCATGTAGTCTGAAACAAGAGGTTTAAGTACTTTGGATTCTTCGAACTTGCTGTCCATCGCTGCGGCATCCAAAATAGTACGGCGAATCTGTTCAACACCTTCACCACCAAACAACTTGATATCAGCTTGTGACAATGCCTGAGCGATCGCTTGTGCATTTTCACCCACTATCGATTTCTGTGCATCGATACGTGCCAGCTCTAAGTCTTTCTCTTGCTGCAGTTGCATTACCCACTTGTCGTGCTCACGCGTATGTTCGTCATACTGCTGCGCCGCTTCAAAACGAGCTGACTGCGCCTCAGCTTCCGCTAATCCCTTAGCACGCAGCGCCTGAGCCTCAGCTTCACCTGCACTTTGCAAGGTGTATGCTTCCGCTTCACCCGTTTCACGAATCGCCTGAGCACGCTCACGATCGACTTCAACCTGCGCAAGACCCGTTGCACTAATCAACTCTTTCTCTGCTTGTGCCATTCGCTCTTTTGCTGCAGCGTCTTTATCTTTAGCAATAAATTCCGCTTCTGCTCGTTTAACAGCAACAACGTATGCGGCCTCCGCTTCACGTGACTTAACCGCTAACTCATTCTCTGCTTCACGAGTTTTCACTTTCAATTTGGCTTCATTTTCAATTAATAGACGCTCTGCTCTCTCTTTCGCTGCGTCTTTCTCCGCACGAGCCGCAACAAGCAGTTCCAGTTGCGCCGCTTCAGCTGCAGCTTCAGCTTCAACCATGGTCACGCGTTTCTTACGATTTACCTGCTCATTGACACGTAAGTTCTCTGTTTCTTCTTCTTCACGAGCAATCTTACGTTCAATCTCGACACGTTGTGAGCGTGTTTCTGCTACAGATTTAAGAGACTCTTCCACAGTGGTCTCTTTTTGCATTTCTTTTTCTGCAACTTCTGTCGCTGTGCGAACTTTTTCAGTTTCTACAGAACGAGTTAACTCTTCTTCTTGAATGGCAACTTGTCTCTGGTTCGCAATCCGAGTCATCTCCACCTCCATCTGAACACTTTCGCGTTTTTTAGCGACCTCTTCCTCGGTCTCTAACTTAGCCAGCTCTGTAACACGCTGATATTCTTCTTTCTTTTCAGAGGAAAGCGCTTCTTCCTGCGCCTTAATAATTTCAATTTCTCGCTGTGCACGAGCAATGCTCTCCTGCTCTTGCTTGTCCAACTGTAGACGGTTCGCTTCTGCTTCAACATTTTTCTTTTTAATCGTTGTACGCTCATCCTGACGGATAGCATTCGTTTCGGTATTTTTTTGTGCTGTAATAGCTGAAATCTTACGAATACCTTCAACATCAAGGATGTTGTCTGGGTTGTGTGCATCTAATGCGGTCTGATCGATTTTATCAATCACAACATCATAGATCTTAAAGCCATCCATCTCGCTGCCAATCACTTGAACTACCGCATCGCGAAAATCACGGCGATTAGTCAAGAGCTCTTCAAATTCAAATTGCTTCACTGCCGTTTTAAGAGCTTCTGAGAACTTTGGTTGAAAATGCTCTTTCAAGCGCTCCAAGTTAGATGCTTCATGAGCAGTAAAAAGCTTAGCAACTCGAACAATATCTTCTTCTTCATGATTAACGCCAATATAAAAGTCAACTTTCAAGTCAGCTCGAATGTTGTCGCTACAGTGCAGCCCTTCGTACTCTTCACCTTCTTGGTCCTTACGACCACTTCGAATCACTGAGATCTTCTTACGCGTGATATCCATATATTCAAATTGATTGATTACTGGCCAAACAAAGGTACCAGTTAAAGAAGCTCGCGTACGATCTAAGCCGTTGACAATCAACGCATCACCTTCCCCCCTAACTTTCTTATAGCGCGTGGTAAGAAATATAAGAATAAGCATTACTAAACCAATGCCAACCGCGATAAAAACCATACTTGGAGAAATTTCCATTAGCCAACTCCTGTTGTAAAACTCTATTTATTTTTCTGCTATTAAGTAGCGACGAGGCTCTGTTGTTTTAGCTACTATCACAACCTCATCACCATATTTGAACTCAGCGCCCTGATTACAAATCGCATCGAGTAGATACTCGTTACCATTTTGCATAACCATTACCTCTCCCATATCCGTAGTCACTAAACTGCTGTGAACTCGAGCCTTAAGGCCGACAAACTCGACATGAGCAAAAGCCTTCTTCTTATCAAACAGTGGACTCAACGGCTTTAAAAGCCAAGCGGCAATGACTAAAGAAAAATAAGCGATAACAGGCAAAGAAAGGACGTTCAGCCCCTCTAAAAGAACGCCACTCAACCAATTTTGACTGTAGTGAGATACGTAAAATGACATCACTGTGGCGATGAAAAAACTCGTACTCAACGCCACCATCAATGGCACTTTAGAAAGTAGAGGAGGAAGAAGAAGTCCCGCCCCAGGAATATTGTCAATATCAAAAAGATCAAACTCAGATAGTACTGTGCTTTCGACAACGTTAAATACCAAATCAACCAACATCACTAGGGAAATAAAGACCAAAGGGACGAAGAAAACATTGGTTGGAAATGCAGTCAGTACTGAGAAAAATTCACTTAGGTTCATTATATTTATTTATGTGTACAGTCTTATAGAATAGTGCCTTATACCACCACTCATACCAATTAAACTATTGATAATTTAATCATAAAAATATAAATATCAACAATTTAAACCATACCACACAGATTACATAATCAATTTAACAATTAGAAACCATTTACACATTAATATGATCTACTTCATAAAAACTCGTTAGTTCACTAACTTATTGGCACTGGGCCAAGATAAAGTGTTCGGTTCTCTTTTCGCAGAATGGCTATTCACGTATCCTAAGCCGCAATAGAAATAAACGAAAGACGTTGCCCGTGAAAGCTGAACAAAAACACACACCTATGATGCAGCAATATCTCAAGCTCAAAGCTGAGAACCCAGATATTTTGCTGTTTTATCGAATGGGAGACTTCTATGAACTCTTCTACGATGATGCCAAGCGCGCATCTCAGCTATTAGACATATCGCTGACTAAGCGTGGAGCATCCGCTGGTGAGCCTATTCCTATGGCTGGTGTGCCCTTTCATGCTGTCGAAGGGTACTTAGCAAAACTCGTTCAGCTTGGTGAATCCGTCGCTATTTGTGAACAGATTGGCGATCCCGCAACAAGCAAAGGTCCCGTCGAACGCGCCGTGGTGCGTATTGTCACTCCGGGTACAGTGACTGACGAGGCTCTGCTTTCTGAGCGTTTAGATAATCTAATCGCTGCCATCTACCATCACAACGGTAAATTCGGATACGCAACACTTGACGTTACCTCTGGACGCTTCCAGTTAATGGAGCCAGAAACCGAAGAAGCCATGGCCGCAGAGCTGCAACGTACCGCACCCCGTGAGCTACTATTCCCCGAGGACTTTGAACCTGTTCAGTTGATGAACGGCCGTAATGGTAACCGCCGTCGCCCTGTGTGGGAGTTTGAGCTCGACACGGCAAAGCAACAGCTCAACCAACAGTTTGGTACCAAAGATCTGGTTGGCTTTGGTGTTGAACACGCCAAACTCGGCTTGTGTGCTGCGGGCTGTCTTATCCAGTACGTAAAAGATACCCAACGTACCGCACTGCCACATATCCGCTCTTTAACGTTTGATCGTCAAGATCACTCAGTCATCCTCGATGCAGCGACACGTCGCAATCTAGAGATCACCCATAACCTTGCCGGTGGTACAGACAATACATTGGCGGGAGTGCTCGACCATACCGCGACAGCCATGGGCAGTCGCATGCTCAAGCGCTGGTTACACCAGCCAATGCGAGACATCGAGACACTCAACCAACGTCTCAACGCTATCACGGAACTCAAAGAGCAGGCTGTCTACTCTGAACTCCATCCTGTTCTCAAACAAATCGGGGATATTGAGCGTATCTTAGGACGACTTGCGTTACGCAGTGCACGACCTCGTGATATGGCTCGTCTCCGATTTGCCATGCAGCAGTTACCAGAGTTAGCAGAAAACATGGGCAGCCTAGCCAACCCTTATTTGGTTAAGCTGGCACAATTTGCCGCACCAATGGACGATGTTTGTGACTTGCTCGAACGTGCAATTAAAGAGAATCCACCCGTTGTTATTCGTGATGGTGGTGTTATTGCGACTGGCTACAACGAGGAACTCGACGAATGGCGAAAACTCGCTGATGGTGCAACCGAGTTTCTTGATCAACTCGAACAAGAGGAACGCGAACGCCACGGCATTGACAGCCTAAAGGTGGGTTACAACAATGTTCATGGTTTCTTCATCCAAGTCAGCCGCGGGCAAAGTCACCTTGTGCCACCCCATTATGTGCGCCGCCAAACGTTAAAGAATGCCGAGCGCTACATCATCCCAGAACTAAAAGAGCATGAAGACAAGGTTTTAAACTCGAAATCAAAAGCACTCGCGGTCGAGAAACAACTTTGGGAAGAGTTATTTGACCTATTACTACCTCATCTAGAACAGATGCAGAATCTCGCCTCAGCAGTATCGCAAATTGACGTTCTTCAGAACCTTGCCGAACGAGCCGACAGCTTAGATTACTGCCGCCCTAACTTAACAAAAGAGGCGGGTATTCACATTCAGAATGGTCGTCACCCTGTCGTTGAACAAGTAATGGATGAACCTTTTATCGCCAACCCGATTGAGCTCAACTCAAAGCGCAAGATGCTGATTATTACAGGCCCTAACATGGGGGGTAAATCCACGTATATGCGCCAAACCGCTTTGATTGCGTTACTGGCTCATATCGGCTCTTACGTACCGGCTGAATCTGCACAAATTGGCTCAATCGACCGTATTTTTACCCGCATTGGTGCATCTGATGATTTGGCTTCAGGACGATCGACTTTTATGGTTGAAATGACAGAAACCGCCAATATTCTTCACAATGCAACCGCAAACAGCCTAGTGTTGATGGATGAAATTGGTCGAGGCACCAGTACATACGATGGTCTATCTCTGGCTTGGGCCAGTGCAGAGTGGCTAGCAAAACAGCTAGGTTCAATGACCTTGTTTGCCACGCACTACTTTGAACTGACTGAGTTGCCGAATCAAATTCCACATCTGGCGAACGTCCACCTTGACGCCGTAGAACACGGTGACAGCATTGCATTTATGCATGCTGTGCAAGAAGGGGCAGCAAGTAAGTCATATGGCCTTGCCGTTGCTGGACTTGCAGGCGTACCGAAGAGCGTAATTAAAAATGCTCGCACGAAACTCACTCAGCTCGAACAACTCAGCCTCAACGGTGAAAAACCAAGCCAATCTCCTGCTGTCGACATCGCCAATCAACTGAGCTTGATCCCAGAGCCAAGCGAAGTTGAGCAAGCGCTTGCGAACATCGATCCAGACGAGCTCACCCCAAGACAAGCTCTTGAAGAGCTGTATCGATTAAAGAAACTTCTTTAGGTATGAAAAAGGCAGCCAGTTGGCTGCCTTTATTAATATGTTTCGCACTACAGTTTTCGACGCAATAACATCAATGCGATGGTCAGGAATACCACGCTTGGCATGACCGCACCAAATACTGGGGGAATGTTGTAAACCAAGCTAAGAGGACCAAAGAACTCACTCGAAATATAGAAAGTGAATCCGGCAATAACGCCCGAAAGAATCCGAGCACCCATAGTCACACTACGCAAAGGACCAAAGATAAAAGAGAGCGCCATCAGCATCATCACCGCGATAGAAAACGGCTGAGTGACCTTGCGCCAAAACGCTAGCTCATAGCGTGAAGGGTCTTGCTCCGATGCCTTGAGATAACTGACATAATCATAAAGTCCGCCCAAAGAAAGCTCTTCTGGTTTTACCGTTACAACCGCTAACTTATCTGGGGCTAGCGAGGTCGTCCAACTGTACTCAGGTAGGCTTTGCTTCGAAATTTCTACTTCATCCACCATCTCAGTTAGCTCAACATCCTTCATGGTCCAAGTATTATCAGAAACATACTCTACCGTCGCAGCATGGACGACACTTTCGAGACGCTTGTTTGCATCAAAACGCCACATGTTCATACCATAGATTTTGTCGTCTTCGACTTTACCAATAAAGATAAAATCGTTGGCATCACGCGCCCACACACCCGTTCGCACCGATAAGATCGCACCACCAGATGTAGAAAAAGCTCGTAAATCACGTGCCATTTTTTGAGCCTGTGGGGCGCCCCACTGACCAAGCAATGTCACCAATACCATTAGAGGCACTGCCGTTTTAAGCACGGACATACCGATATTAAGCTTAGAAAAACCCGCGGCCTGCATCACCACAAGTTCTGAGCTTGAAGCCAGCATCCCTAACCCAATTAGAGCCCCTAACAGTGCCGCCATTGGGAAGAACATTTCAATATCACGAGGAATACTTAACAGCACAAAAAACAGTGCTTGAATAAGATCGTAAGAACCTTCGCCAACTTTACGCAGCTGTTCAACATATTTGATGATGGCAGACAGGCCAACAAACGTAGCCAGCACTAGAGAGGTCGTGGCAATGATGGTTTTGCCGATATAGAGATCGAGAATTTTAAACACGACTTACGCTGCCTTCTTTCTTTGTCTTAATTTATCTTTAAAGCGGCGAACAGGAATGCTGTCCATCGAGTTGATGCCGATTGCAGTTAACAGTAGTGCAGCATTGATTGGCCACATACCAATAAATGCTGGAATAGATCCATCTTCAAGCGCAGATTTGGTTGCACTAATCGAAAGGAAGTACGCTAAATAAATTAATATCGCTGGTCCCATTTTGGCAAAACGCCCCTGACGAGGGTTAACCGCCGATAGAGGTACGACCAACATGGTCAGTAATGGGATACAAACCACGAGAGAAATACGCCACTGTAATTCTGCTTGCGCTCTTGGATCTGGATTTTGAATCAATTCTAGCGTTGGGATCGCTTCCCAATCTCGCCCTTTACGTTTGACATCTCGTTGACCAATCAGACCTTCGTATTGATCAAATTTCGTCACCATGTAATCCACTCGCGTTGGCACACCTTCATAGCGAGTACCATCATACATGCGAATAACCTGACGCCCATCGCTTAGCTCTTTAACTTCACCTGATTGCGAGAATGAAACACTCGGCAATATAGAGTCACGCGGTCTCATCTGCGCGACAAAAACATGCTTAAGTTGTTTGCCATCAATATCATCGATGAAAACCACCGATGAACCGTCAGGCGTGCCTTGGAAGTGACCTTTTTTAAGCAGATCGACGCTGTTTTCCGCTTCAACTTCTTCTTGAAGCTGAACCAATTTGTCTTGGCTGTAGGGTGAAAAGACAAATGAGTTAAAACCAGCAATAACTCCGGTAATGACAGCAAGGTACAGAGCCGCACGGATCAAGAATTTGTTACCAATGCCAGTAGCATTCATAACCGTAATTTCACTTTCCGCATATAAGCGACCGAAAGTCAGCAAAATACCTAAGAACAGGCTCAGAGGTAACATCAGTAGGCCCATCGACGGCATGCTCAAGGCAACATAATGCATGACCAAACTCGCGGGGATATCCCCATCCGAAGCATCAGCCAAAACCTTAATCAGTTTTTGGCTGAGGAACACTAAAAACAGGATGAAAAATATCGCTAATTGGCTTTTGAGTGTCTCGCGGATCAAATATCTAACAATAATCACGCTGAAATTACCTATACAAAACTTGTTTTTTTAATTGAATCACTATAATTTCCCGTTGAACCTTTTATTTTTAAATTTTTTGGCTAACTGTTAATGCGCTTATTTAAGGATAGTTCCGAGTAAGGAATCAACAAGTAAGACGGCATTATCTAACATTTAGTTCTATTTGTCTTCAGGATGTAGGAGTACGCATGGAGTTCAGTGTAAAAAGTGGCAGTCCAGAGAAGCAGCGCAGCGCGTGTATCGTTGTGGGCGTGTTCGAGCCACGTCGCCTTTCTCCAGTTGCTGAGCAGCTAGATAAAATCAGCGATGGCTATATCAGTTCACTACTTCGCCGTGGTGATCTGGAAGGAAAACCGGGGCAAATGCTCCTACTTCATCAAGTACCAGGCGTGCTATCAGAGCGCGTACTACTCGTTGGTTGTGGTAAAGAACGTGAGCTTGGCGAACGTCAATACAAAGAGATCATTCAAAAAACCATCAACACACTTAACGAGACGGGTTCGATGGAAGCCGTCTGCTTCCTGACGGAACTGCACGTTAAAGGCCGTGATACATACTGGAAAGTACGTCAAGCGGTAGAAGCAACGAAAGATGGTCTTTACACCTTCGATCAATTCAAGAGTGTCAAACCAGAAACACGTCGCCCTCTGCGTAAACTGGTATTCAACGTACCTACACGCCGCGAACTCAACCTCGGTGAAAAAGCGATCGCACATGGTCTAGCGATTGCCTCTGGTGTTAAAGCGTCGAAAGATCTTGGCAACATGCCACCAAATATCGCAAACCCTGCATACCTAGCTTCGCAAGCACGTCGCCTAGCAGACGATTACGAAAGCGTTACGACTAAAATCATTGGCGAGCAAGAGATGGAAAAACTGGGTATGACTTCATACCTAGCAGTAGGCCGTGGCTCTAAAAATGAATCTATGATGTCTATCATGGAATACAAGGGCAACCCAGATCCAGAAGCAAAACCAATCGTTCTTGTTGGTAAAGGTCTAACTTTCGATTCTGGCGGTATCTCACTTAAGCCAGGCGAAGGCATGGACGAAATGAAGTACGACATGTGTGGTGCGGCTTCAGTATTCGGTACCATGAAGGCATTGGCGAAACTGAACCTGCCAATCAACGTTATCGGCGTTTTAGCTGGTTGTGAAAACATGCCAGGCAGCAATGCATACCGTCCAGGTGACATCCTAACAACGATGTCCGGTCAAACGGTTGAAGTGCTAAACACCGATGCGGAAGGTCGACTCGTTCTTTGTGATGCGCTGACTTACGTTGAACGTTTTGAGCCAGATTGTGTCGTTGACGTTGCAACGCTAACCGGTGCTTGTGTGATTGCGTTAGGTCACCATATCAGCGGTGTTATCTCAAACCATAACCCTCTTTCTCACGAGCTAGTCAACGCTTCTGAGCAAGCAAGTGACCGTGCATGGCGTCTACCAATGGCTGATGAATACCATGAGCAATTGAAGAGCCCATTTGCGGATATGGCAAACATCGGTGGTCGCCCTGGTGGCACGATTACTGCGGGTTGCTTCTTGTCTAAATTCGCGAAGAAGTACCACTGGGCGCACATTGATATCGCAGGTACTGCGTGGAAGTCAGGTGCGGCAAAAGGCTCAACGGGCCGTCCAGTCTCGATGCTTGTCCAATTCCTGCTTAATCGCAGTGGCCAAGAGACAGAGGAATAAACCTCAACATCTTTAAAAGGGCCGACAGGCCCTTTTTTATTTTCTGCCTTTGTGTGCAAAAGGATCAGAACATGGCGAACGCTACATTTTATCTCATTGCTGAACAATCTCATCAGGCTACCCCTGATGGATTCGAAGAGTACATTCTGTTTCTTACTCGTCACTTTGCTAAGCAAGGAGCAAAGGTCTACCTTAACTGCAATAATAAATCACATGCAGAACAGTTAGCAGAACGATTTTGGCAAGTCGATAGCAGCGAATTTATGGCTCATAATCTAGTCGGTGAAGGTCCGCGATATGCAACCAATATCGAGATTGGCTATCAGGGGGTCAAGCCTTCATGGAACAGACAATTAGTAATAAATTTGGCTGAAAATGAGACAACCTTTGCGAACAAGTTTGCTGAGGTGGTAGACTTCGTCTCTTGCGAGGAAAAAGCCAAGCAACTGGCGCGAGAAAGATATAAAATCTACCGCCAAGCTGGTTATCAGCTACAAACGATCGAAATCAAACACAACTAACGGTCAATCCTTATAGTTAAGCTCTCCACTCTAGAGAGTTCACTTATAATGATTGACTAAGATTTACCATCAACCAGATAAGATTTTCTCTAAATAGTTGGGCGAAAAGCAAGGCAACAGTGAGTAAGTCCCTATGAATATACATTAAGTATTTGATTAGGGTTTGCGAGTGCAGTTAACACAGCGATCAGCCCAAATATGACGAGAAAAAAGGCGATTATGGAAAAGACATACAACCCAACTTCAATTGAACAGGCTTTATATCAAGCTTGGGAAGAGAAAGGCTACTTCAAGCCACACGGTGACACGACTAAAGAAGCTTACAGCATCATGATCCCGCCACCGAACGTCACTGGTAGCCTACATATGGGCCACGCGTTCCAAGACACTATCATGGATACACTTATCCGTGCTGAACGTATGAAGGGTAAAAATACCCTTTGGCAGGTAGGTACTGACCATGCTGGTATCGCGACTCAAATGGTTGTGGAGCGCAAGATTGCTGCTGAAGAAGGCAAAACAAAACACGACTATGGCCGTGATGCTTTCATCGACAAAATCTGGGAATGGAAAGGTGAATCTGGCGGTACGATCACTAAACAGCTCCGTCGTCTTGGTGCATCTGTAGACTGGGATCGTGAACGTTTCACAATGGATGACGGTCTATCAAATGCCGTTCAAGAAGTTTTCGTTCGTCTATACGAAGAAGATCTTATCTACCGCGGTAAGCGTCTCGTTAACTGGGATCCAAAGCTACACACTGCGATCTCTGATCTAGAAGTAGAAAACAAAGACAAAAAAGGCCATATGTGGCACTTCCGCTACCCACTAGCGGACGGCGTCAAAACTGCCGAAGGCAAAGACTACATTGTTGTTGCGACAACTCGTCCTGAAACAATGCTTGGTGATACTGGTGTTGCAGTTAACCCAGAAGATCCTCGTTACAAAGATCTTATCGGTAAAGAGATCATCCTTCCAATCGTTGATCGTCGCATCCCTATCGTAGGCGATGAGCATGCGGATATGGAAAAAGGTACTGGCTGTGTGAAGATCACACCAGCTCACGACTTCAACGACTATGAAGTAGGTAAGCGTCACCAGCTACCAATGATCAACATCCTAACTTTCAACGCTGATATCCGTGATGCGGCTGAAGTCTTCACGACAAACGGTGAAGCAAGCGATGCTTACTCTACAGATATCCCAGCAAAATACCGTGGCATGGAGCGTTTCGCTGCGCGTAAGGCTATCGTTGCTGAGTTTGACGAACTGGGCCTGCTTGAGGAAGTGAAAGATCACGACCTAACGGTTCCTTACGGTGACCGTGGCGGTGTGGTTATCGAACCAATGCTGACAGACCAATGGTACGTTCGCACAGCGCCTCTAGCTGAAACGGCAACAAAAGCGGTTGAAGATGGCGAAATCCAATTCGTTCCTAAGCAATACGAAAACATGTACTTCTCTTGGATGCGTGACATTCAAGACTGGTGTATCTCACGTCAGCTATGGTGGGGTCACCGCATTCCAGCATGGTACGACAATGACGGTAATGTATACGTAGGTCGCTCTGAAGAAGAAGTTCGTGCTAACAACAACTTAGCGCCAGTCGTGGTTCTACGCCAAGACGACGACGTACTGGATACTTGGTTCTCTTCTGCACTATGGACGTTTGGTACTCAAGGTTGGCCAGAAAACACTGACGACCTGAAGACATTCCACCCTTCAGATGTATTGGTTACGGGTTTTGACATCATCTTCTTCTGGGTTGCTCGTATGATCATGATGACGATGCACTTCTGTAAAGATGAGAATGGTAAACCACAAGTACCATTCAAAACGGTTTACGTTACTGGTCTAATCCGTGACGAAAACGGCGACAAGATGTCTAAGTCTAAAGGCAACGTTCTTGACCCTATCGATATGATCGACGGCATCGACCTAGAGTCTCTTGTTGAGAAGCGCACTGGCAACATGATGCAGCCTCAACTTGCAGCGAAGATCGAGAAGAACACACGTAAGACATTTGAGAACGGTATCGAACCATACGGTACTGACGCACTGCGTTTCACTCTCGCGGCAATGGCTTCTACTGGTCGTGACATCAACTGGGATATGAAACGTCTAGAAGGTTACCGTAACTTCTGTAACAAGCTATGGAACGCGAGCCGTTACGTACTCATGAACACAGAAGAGCAAGATTGTGGCTTTGGTGCTGGTGAAGTTGAATACTCTCTTGCAGACAAGTGGATCGAATCTCAGTTTGAGCTTGCAGCGCAAGAGTTCAACGCCCACCTAGATAACTACCGTCTAGATATGGCAGCGAACACAATTTATGAGTTCATCTGGAACCAATTCTGTGACTGGTACCTAGAGCTAACCAAACCTGTTCTATGGAAAGGAAATGAAGCTCAGCAACGTGGTACACGTCGCACGCTAATCACAGTTCTAGAGAAGACGCTTCGCCTAGCACACCCAGTGATTCCTTACATCACCGAGACTATTTGGCAGAGCATCAAGCCTCTTGTTGACGGCGTTGAAGGTGACACCATTATGCTTCAAGCGCTTCCTCAGTTTGATGAAGCAAACTTCAACCAAGAAGCTCTTGATGACATCGAGTGGGTTAAGTCATTCATCACCAGCATTCGTAACCTACGTGCTGAGTACGACATCAATCCAGGTAAACCACTTGAAGTTATGCTAAAAGCGGCAAACGAAAAAGATGCAGCTCGACTAGAAGCAAACAAACAAGTTCTAGTTTCTTTAGCGAAACTTGAGTCAGTGCGTGTTCTTGAGTCAGGCGAAGAAACTCCAGCGTGTGCAACAGCACTCGTTGCTAAATCTGAACTGATGATCCCAATGGCTGGTCTTATCGACAAAGATGCGGAACTTGCTCGTCTCGATGGTGAAATCAAGAAGACTCAAGGCGAAATCAAACGTCTTGACGGTAAGCTAGGTAACGAAGGCTTCGTTGCTAAAGCACCGGAAGCTGTTGTTGCGAAAGAGCGTGAGAAACTAGAAGGCTACAAAGAGACATTAAGTAAGCTAGAAGAGCAAAAAGCAACAATTGCAGCGCTATAAGTTTGTTCTCTTAGATTAAATAACATCAAGGCTGGTCTCAACGACCAGCCTTTTTATTTACATCTATATTATTGAATGGGCTTGGTTTGTTTCGATTATTATTCTAATTTTAAGAGACGAACAACTCGGATAGACCAGAACATGAAACACTACTTAGCTTTCGTTGGTGCTCTTTTGGCCTGTTTCTCATCCCAAGCATCGACACCTGATGAGCCAAAAATCATCAAAATTGCAGCCGGAAACTGGCCACCTTTTATCGGAGAACAGCTTGAAGATTATGGGTATGTTGGGAAAACAATTACTGACGTATTTGCCAAACAAGGTTATCTGGTCGAATTTCACTTTTTCCCTTGGAAACGCGCATACAAACAGGCCAGCGAAGGCGATTTTGTTGCAACGGCTGTGTGGATGTTTGCTCAGGAGCGTACCGAGTATTTTCTGTTTAGTGATCCCGTTGCTCAAGAGCAGTTTGTCTTCTTCCATCGTAAAGATTATCCATTCCAATGGCAGAGCTTAGCGGATATCAAAGGTAAACATTTGGGAGGGGGACTCGGTTATAGCTACGGTGTCAATCTCGACAAAATGTTAGCCGATGAAGAGATTACAATAAACCGAGTTGAAACCCCCAATAAGGCCTTCCAGTTACTCAAATATCGAAGGGTTGAGCTCGTTCCTGAAGAGAAAAATATTGGTCTATTCACATTAGGCAAAATGCCAATTGAGACCCAAGAGTTGATCACATACAACCCCAAACCGTTTCTCACTAATGACAGTTACTTATTGTTTTCCAAAGCACATCCAGAGGCCGAAGAGCTGATGAAACTCTTCAACCAAGGACTGAAACAAATGGTGTCAACCGGGCAGTGAATTGGGCGCTATACAACTCGATTTTGTTCACGCCCATCCATAAATGCACTGATGTTATCAATAAGAATATTGGCAAGATTTTGGATTGATGAATCACTCCCCCAAGCAACATGTGGCGTGAGTAATAAGTTTGGCAAGTGCATATTGGCAATAAGTGAGTTGGATTCATCCGCTGGCTCATCGGTAAAGACATCGACGCCCGCGCCACGAATGACACCTTGTTTTAGGGCATCCACCAGCGCCTCTTCATCGACCAAACCACCTCGACCAGTGTTGATAACGATACTGGATGATTTCATCGCAGCCAGTTCATTGCGACCGATAAGATGACGTGTCTCTTCGCTTAACGGGCAATGTAGGGTTAACACATCAGCTTGTGCGAGTACTTGTTCGAACGGCAGATAACCTTCTCGACACGGAGAAATCCCTTTGCGTTCCGCAAAGACAACATGCATCCCCAACGCTTTAGCCACAGCTGCTGTCGCTTGCCCTAATGCTCCACTGCCAATCACCCCCATCGTTGAGCCAGCTGTATCGCTAATGGGATGAGTAAAGAAACAGAACTGCTTATTACGTTGCCACTCTCCTGCCGCTATATCATTGTGATAGCCTTTCAAATTGCGTTTAAGCGCAAACATCATCGCAATCACATGCTCTGGTACAGACTGAGTGGCATACCCCTGCACATTGGTCACAGCGATACCATGTTGCTGACAATAGTCGATATCAACATTGTTAAATCCAGTAGCCGAGATAGCGACCAATTTAAGGTTAGTTAGTTGACTCAAGATATTGCTATCTAGCACTACTTTGTTCGTAATGATCACTTCTGCTTGGTGAGCACGTTCAACCACCAACGCTGGGGTGGTGAAATCGTACTCAACCCAGTGATGCGGAAATGGAAGAGATGGCAATTCAATTTGCGTAGGGATGGTTGCTCGATCAAGAAAAACAACCGTTGGCAGCGACATATAACCTCCTTGTTGCTGCCTTATAAACAGTTATTGGTGTGGCAGCGTTTTGTAGTCTGGTAATTTTCGCACAGGATCAAAATAATCAAAGATCATCTCTTCTGCTTCAAGATAGAAGTCACACGGTACAAAAATACTACGCAGCCATTCACTGCGCGGATGATAAAAACTGAGCTCCGCCGCATGCAACTCTAGGCGATTTGAGTATTCATACGCCTCTTGCTCCGCATAAAATTCGTCTCCGACAATTGGGTGTCCTAAAGCTTGCATGTGAACGCGCAGTTGATGAGAGCGACCTGTCACAGGTAGCAATCTAACGATGGTGGTTTTCTCTTCTCGTTTCACCACCTGGAAAATGGTTTTCGATGGTTTACCATCTTGATAGCAAACCTTCTGTCGCGGTCTATTCGGCCAGTCACAAATCAATGGGAAATCGAGCACTCCTTCTTGTTGCTCGACATGCCCCCAGACTCGCGCATAATAGACTTTGTGCGTCAGTCGATACTGAAACTGCTTCTTTAACGCCCTTTCAGCATGTTTATGCTTTGCGAAAACCATCAGACCGGATGTATCCATATCCAAGCGATGAACCACCTGAACATCAGGGTAATTTTCCATCAAGCGAGACCACATACTGTCATAATGTTCTGCTGCTCGCCCCGGAACAGAAAGCAAACCAGACGGCTTATTCACCGCTAAGATGTGCTCGTCTTCAAACACGATTTCAACCCACGGTTCACGTGGTGGGTTGTATTCTGTCATTGCCATAAATGATACCCGACAAAAACCCAGCTCAGAGCTGGGTTTATCAATTAAAGGACGCCAATTAGTTGTGAGAGACCACAATCATGCGTAACGAGTCTAGTTGGTACTGAGCTTGGCCAATATAGCCAGTGAGTAACTTAATCTGCTCTTCAATCGCTTCAAGTTCTTCATCACGAATATTGGGGTTCACCGCTTTCAATGCTTGTAAGCGCTCTAATTCTGCATTGAGGCTCGCTTGCATCTCTTGCTGAGCTTGGCTGCGAATGGCGTCGACTTTTTCTACCACTAGCTTATCGCCGGCTTCAATCATCTGATGTACTTGTGCCTGTACCGATGAAACCAGCTTAGTTGCGATATGACGACCCACTGGGCTTAGTTGACGGTTAAAACTCTCAAACTCAACTTGTGAAGAGAGGTCATTCCCTTTTCCGTCCAGCATTAAGCGAATTGGCGTCGTTGGCAGAAAACGACTGATTCCGCTGCGCTTAGGCGCTTGAGCATCTACCTTATAAACCAGTTCTAGTAGCATTGTACCAACTGGCAATGCTTTATTTTTCAGTAGTGAAACCGCCGTCGTACCTACGCCTTCACTCATCAGTAAGTCAATGCCCCCCTGAATCATTGGGTGTTCCCAACTGATAAAGTTCATATCCTCACGAGACAGTGCAGTTTCACGGTCAAATGTGATGGTGGCACCTTCATAAGGCAGACCTGGATAACTCGGAACCAACATATGCTCTGATGGCGTCACGACTAAGGCATTTTCACCTTTGTCGTCCTGATCGAGACCAATCGTATCAAACAGGCTCAAAGCGAAAGTCACTAAGTTAGTATCGCCGTCGGTTGCTGCAATCTTATCGACGATTGCTTGCGCCTTTTCACCACCATTAGAGTGCATTTCTAATAGACGGTCACGACCTTGTTCTAACTGAGCTTTTAACTCTTTGTTCATTACCGCTGATTCAGCAATCACATCATCTAAATCACTCGTGTCGCCTGACGCAAGCATTTCAATGAGGCGATCTGCGAATTTGTCATAAACCGTGCGACCTGTCGGACAGGTTTCTGCAAAAGCGTTAAGGCCTTCATCAAACCAACGCGCCAAAATGGCTTGTGACGTACCCTGTAGGTATGGAACATGAATATCGATATCGCGGTTCTGACCAATACGGTCAAGACGGCCAATACGTTGCTCAAGCAAATCCGGATTAAACGGCAAGTCAAACATCACCAGTTGGTTAGCAAACTGGAAGTTACGACCTTCAGAGCCAATTTCGCTACAAATCAGTACCTGAGCACCGCCCTCTTCCTGGGCAAAATAAGCCGCCGCTTTATCGCGCTCTAGAATCGACATACCTTCATGGAAAACCGTAGCTCGAATGCCTTCGCGCTCACGCAGAGCTTGTTCTAACTGAAGTGCAGTGCTCGCACGAGAAGCGATAACTAAAATTTTCTCACTGCGCTTTTCGGTAATTTTTTCAAGTAACCAGTTAACACGACTATCAAATTGCCACCAGCTTGAATCATCCCCCTCAAACTCTTGGAAGATCTCTTCTGGGTATAGGTTCTTTAACGCACGAGCTTCCGAACTCATCTTGCCACCAATCATGCCCGACACACGCATAGAGGTCGTGTACTGCTGTGGGATCAGCATCGGCAGAAGGTGAACGTTACGTGTTGGAAACCCTTTGATTGCAGCACGTGTATTACGGAAAAGTACGCGACCAGTACCGTGACGATCCATTAGGTTATCAATCAGTTCTTGGCGTGCAGCGGCTTTGGCTTCTTCGTCGCTATCACTTTCGATAATACGGAAAAGTGGCTCCACATCCTGCTCAGAGAGCAATTCAGTAATTTGGTTTTTCGCTTCGTCTGCCAGCTTTTGACCAGAGAATAGCGCACTAACAGAATCAGCAACCGGCGCATATTGCTCTTCTTCTTTGATGAACTCTTGGTAGTCAAAGAAACGATCAGAATCCAGTAAGCGAAGACGAGCAAAGTGGCTTTCACGACCTAGCTGCTCAGGTGTCGCCGTCAACAATAGAACACCTGGCGTACGCTCCGCTAAACCTTCAACCACTTGGTATTCGCGACTTGGCTTCTCTGGGCTCCACTCTAGGTGGTGCGCCTCATCGACAACCAGTAGATCCCACTCACCTTCCAGTGCTTGTTCAAAACGTTTACGACTCTTGCGCAAGAAGTCGAGCGAGCAGAGTACATATTGCTGAGTATCAAATGGGTTTTCTGAGTCAGCAAATGCTTCAATGCAGCGCTCTTCATCAAAGATGGAGAAATGCAGGTTAAATCGACGCATCATCTCGACCAACCACTGATGTTGCAGCGTTTCTGGTACAACAATCAAAATACGCTCAGCGCGGCCAGCCAGTACTTGCTGGTGAATGATCATACCAGCTTCAATGGTTTTACCCAGACCGACTTCATCCGCCAAAAGTACGCGTGGCGCATGACGACGACCCACTTCGTGTGCAATGTATAACTGATGAGGGATAAGGCCTGCACGCATACCACACAGACCTCGCATTGGGCTCTTGTGCTGTTCGTATTGGTTCACCAATGCACGATAACGGAGCACAAAATTATCCATACGATCGATTTGACCCGCGTACAACTTATCTTGTGGCTTGTTAAAACGAATCTGGTTGCTCAACATAATTTCACGCAGAACAATACCGTCTTCACCGCTGTCTTCACGTGAACCTATGTAGCTTAGTAGTCCTTGGTCTTCGACAACTTGCTCAACTTTAAGAGACCACCCTTCCTGACTTTCAACCACATCGCCAGCGTTAAAGGTCACTCGGGTTACAGGCGCATCGTTTCGAGCGTAAACGCGGTTTTCTTCAGAAGCTGCAAACATTAATGTCACAGTACGAGCATCCAATGCTACAACGGTTCCTAAACCTAAATCGCTCTCCGTATCGCTGATCCAGCGCTGGCCCAAAGCAAATGTCATGAATCGACTACCTCATCTAAATTTGTTCGAAAATGGGTCTATTTATTTTAGTAACTCTTGCGCAACTTGAAAGGAAACTGACGAGGAAAAATAGGTCAGTCGTTACGCCGAAAAAGGTCGCTAATCTTACTTGAAGCTGTGACATTGGTCACGTACAAAGGCCTCAAAAACCAACAATTTTTTACTCAAGCTGAGTGTGACATCAAAGTGTAAGAAATCAGTGGCACTTCTAAAAGAGCGTGTTGAAAAAGCTGTTTATACTTATCTATGAGCAGCATCATTTCACGTCAAGTTTCTGACTGGCACAACTGATGCATTCAAATAGGATGACGTTCAACACGGGTTTGCAGTTTTTGTAGTCAAACCATCAGCGAACTCTGATTACCTGGCTACATCGCTGCAACCAACCGCAGAGATCCTCTTCATAGCAAAGCTTGAAGAGTAAGCAGGCCGCCAACTGGCAAGGAGACGCTTATGGGTGATACAGACCGGAAAATTTTTGTCCTAGACACCAACATTCTTCTTCATGAACCACTCGCCATCTACTCATTTAAGGAACACGATGTCGTTATCCCAATGACTGTTCTTGAAGAGCTTGACCGAATCAAGGACAGTAAACGCGATGTTGCTCGCGATGCGCGTGTCGCAATACGTGCACTAGAAGCGATGTTTAAAGATGCCACTCCAGATGAGATATCCGAAGGCATCCCCACCAACAAAGAGAAAGAGAATACCGGACACATTGCCATTCTGGCTGACTTTGAGCTGCAAGAGACCGTCAAAGCTTTTGCCGACAAAGCCGGTGACAACCGCATCTTAAATGGTGTGCTCTATTTGCAAAACAAACGTGCACCGCGCGAAGTCATCTTAGTCACCAAAGACATCAACATGCGCTTACGGGCAAAAGGGGCTGGGGTTAGGTTTGTTGAAGACTACCGCACAGATCAGCTCATTGATGACGTGCAATACCTGACAAAAGGATTCCAGCAAATTGAAGGAGAGTTCTGGAACAACGTCCAAAATGTCGAAAGTAAAACCCTTGCAGGCAGAACCTATCACACCATCGCACGCGAACCCTTTGAGCCTACTTATATCAATCAATACATGATCGATGAGGACAGCGACTTCGCAGGGCGCGTAGAGGAGATTGACCAAGATACGATCACGATTAAAGATCTCAGCCGTGAAAGAATGATGCATCGACGCGCTTGGGATATCACCCCAAAAAACATCTATCAAGGAATGGCGCTAGATGCCCTACTCGATCCAGACATTGATCTGGTGATCCTAACTGGGGCTGCTGGTAGTGGTAAAACCTTACTCGCTCTCGCCTCTGCACTAGAGCAAACCATAGAAAAAGGCATCTTTGACAAAATCATCGTCACTCGAAACACCCCAGACATAGGTGAAGCGATCGGCTTTTTACCGGGTAGTGAAGAAGAGAAAATGATGCCATGGCTTGCGGCCGTCACTGATACATTAGAAGCATTGCATAAAAACGATCACTGCACTGAAGGCTCATTGAAATACATCTGCGACAAAGCCAATATTCAGTTCAAATCGATCAACTTTATGCGCGGACGTTCGATCCAAAATGCCTTCGTCTTGCTCGATGAGTGTCAGAACCTGACCGCTTCTCAGATCAAAACCATCATAACCCGTTGTGGTGAAGGGACTAAGATCGTCTGCTCAGGTAACCTAGCACAAATCGATTCTCACTATCTAACCCCCGTCACTTCTGGCTTAACCTATATGGTCGAGCGATTTAAAAACTTTGAAGGAAGTGCCAACATTCACCTCAATGGTGTGGTTCGCAGCCGACTAGCCGAATACGCCGAAGAGAATTTATAGTCACTTTTGCCGAGATATAATTCATATCTCGGCATTTGTTTAAGATAATTATTCACAAATAGCCGTTAAATATGTTTAACTAAAGCCATTAAACCGAATCAACATTCAGGACTGGTGTATGGCCTTCAATCTACGTAACCGAAATTTCCTAAAGCTACTCGATTTCACCCCGAAAGAGATTCAGTTTCTGCTTGATCTCTCTGCGGATCTGAAGAAAGCCAAATATGCTGGCACCGAACAGAAGAAACTGGTCGGTAAGAACATTGCGCTCATCTTCGAAAAGGCCTCGACTCGCACACGTTGTGCTTTTGAAGTTGCCGCTTTTGATCAAGGAGCACAGGTCTCTTATATCGGTCCATCTGGATCTCAAATCGGACACAAGGAGTCGATGAAAGACACCGCACGAGTCCTTGGCCGAATGTACGATGGCATTGAATACCGTGGTTTTGGTCAATCCATTGTTGAAGAACTCGGTCAGTACGCAGGTGTGCCGGTTTGGAATGGCCTGACGGATGAGTTTCACCCGACACAAATTCTGGCGGACTTTTTGACTATGCTTGAGCATGGGCGTGGAAAACAACTGCATGAGATTAAGTTCGCTTACCTTGGTGACGCACGCAACAACATGGGCAACTCCCTACTCGTAGGCGCGGCTAAAATGGGGATGGATATCCGCCTTGTCGCACCAAAAGCGTTCTGGCCAGAAGCAGAATTGGTCACCACTTGCCAGCAGATCGCAGATCAGACGGGCGCAAAAATCACCTTAACCGAAAACGTTGAAGAAGGCGTAAAAGGTTGTGACTACTTGTACACAGACGTGTGGGTATCCATGGGTGAAGCACCAGAAGCTTGGGATGAACGTGTCGCAATGATGACCCCCTATCAAGTCAACATGGATGTGATTACTAAAACCGGCAATGTACAAGTGAAGTTTATGCACTGTCTACCTGCGTTCCATAATGATGAAACCACTGTAGGGAAACAAGTCGCTGAGAAATACGGAATGAAAGGACTGGAAGTGACGGAAGACGTGTTTGAGTCCGAACACTCTATCGTTTTCGATGAAGCGGAAAACCGAATGCACACAATTAAAGCTGTGATGGTTGCCACACTCGGTAGTTAATCTTAGGTAAGATTCGACACTAAAACCGTCGATGTAATCGCTTGCGTTCACCATTCTTCAGCGTATAATGCTCGGCAATTTGTCTGGAGATAGTAAAACAATGCCACGTAATTCGTGCTCTAAAAAGCGTATTACAGTGAGTAAGCCAACACGCTTACTGGGACTTGTTTTTTCTATTTTCACCGATTTCTAAAGCCTCCCTTAATGGGGGGCTTTTTTGTGCCTAAAATTCATGACTGGGAAGATGATTATGACAAACACGCTTTATAACAAGCATATTATCTCAATTCCTGAGCTTTCACGTGAAGAGCTGGAATTGATTGTCAAAACGGCTGGAGAGCTGAAGGCTAAGCCGCAACCTGAGTTAATTAAAAACAAAGTGGTTGCAAGCTGCTTCTTCGAACCATCAACCCGTACACGTCTCTCTTTCGAAACCGCAATCCAACGCATTGGTGGTGATGTCATTGGCTTCGATAATGGCGGTAATACTTCACTGGCGAAGAAAGGTGAAACATTGGCGGATTCCGTTCAAGTTATCTCTTCGTATGTTGATGCCTTTGTTATGCGCCACCCTCAAGAAGGTGCAGCGCGCCTAGCTGCTGAGTTTTCTAATGGTGTACCAGTGATTAACGGTGGCGACGGAGCAAATCAACATCCAACTCAAACCGTACTGGACCTCTTCTCTATTGCAGAAACGCAAGGTCGACTGGATGAGCTTAACGTCGCTTTCGTAGGTGATCTTAAATATGGTCGTACTGTCCACTCACTTACCCAAGCGTTGGCAAAATTTAACAACATCCGCTTCTTCTTTATCGCTCCAGAGGCGCTTGCAATGCCAGATTACATTTGCGAAGAACTCGACGAAGCTGGCATCCAATACAGTTTGCACACCGATATGGAAAGTGTTATTCCAGACCTAGACGTTCTTTACATGACTCGTGTTCAAAAAGAGCGTTTCGACGAATCTGAATACGCACATATTAAATCCGCATACATTCTTACGGCAGCCATGCTAGAAGGTGCACGTGAAAATCTTAAAGTGCTTCATCCACTTCCACGTGTCGATGAAATCACAGTGGATGTTGATAAAACCCCACACGCTTATTACTTCGAACAAGCAGAAAATGGCGTATATGCACGTCAGGCTCTACTTGCACTTGTACTAAATGAAACACTGTAATCGAGGAGAAAAAACCATGAACAAAGAAACTCAATTGCAGGTTGAAGCGATTAAAAATGGCACCGTAATCGACCACATTCCAGCACAAATTGGCATTAAGGTGCTCAAGCTGTTTTCAATGCATAAATCACAACAGCGCGTAACCGTGGGCTTAAACCTGCCTTCATCTGCCCTAGGTCATAAAGACCTACTCAAGATCGAAAATGTGTTTATCACTGAAGAGCAGGCAAGCAAATTAGCGCTTTATGCACCGCATGCCACGGTCAACCAAATTGAAGACTATCAGGTTGTTAAGAAGCTGGCTCTCGAGTTACCAGAACAAGTGAATAATGTATTTGAGTGTCCGAACACCAACTGCATCACACACGGTGAGCCAGTAGAAAGTAGCTTTAAAGTATTCGAGAAAAACAACGATATTCGATTGAAGTGCAAGTACTGTGAGAAAGTTTTCTCTCGTGAAATCGTCACTGAGCGTTAATGAATATTTGAGAGTTAACTTAAGGTAAGAATTTGTCCCTGCTTAACTCAAGCAGGGATTTTTACCTTTACGAAGCACGAGATTCGCGGCAAACTGAGTTTTCTTCCAGTAACCCTAAACAGATGGAATATAACAATGACTAAAGTACTTCACACTGAATCAGCTCCTGCAGCTATCGGCCCATATGTGCAAGGTGTTGACCTTGGTAACATGGTACTGACTTCAGGCCAAATCCCAGTAAACCCAGCTACGGGTGAAGTATCATCTGACATCGCAGAACAAGCTCGTCAGTCTCTAGAAAACGTAAAAGCAGTAGTTGAAGCCTCTGGCCTATCTGTATCAGACATCGTAAAACTAACGGTGTTTGTAAAAGATCTAAATGACTTCGGCACAGTAAACGAGGTTTACGGTAAGTTCTTTGATGAGCACAATGTTGCTCACTACCCAGCACGTTCTTGCGTAGAAGTTGCTCGTCTACCAAAAGATGTTGGTATCGAAATCGAAGCCATCGCTGTACGTAAGTAATCGAAGCCATCCCCAAAAAAGCGAGCTCTAATGCTCGCTTTTTTGTTTTCGCTAATAGTAACGTTCACATCCATGATGAAGCTGAGGCTCATCAATCAAATCCTCAACATCAACTTCAAACTTTTGATGTGAGCTTCGGTCTTCGATCACGACCGCATGCGTACTTTCATCCGTCTCGACCACGACTCCAACTCCCTGACGGCATTCAACTAGCATGCCCTTTTCTAGCTCCCTAATATCCATCTTTTTTCTCCTCTGCTACTCAGTAAGTACAGCAGGAAAAACAAAAGGATCAAAAAAGCCGACTCAAAAGTCGGCTTTATCATTATTCAAATTGGATTACTTGTTTACAAAGTCAACACCCGTTTGGATGTCGCCGTTAAGTGTTTCAAGCATGCCATCTAGTGCAGATTTCTCGAAGTCACTCAACTCACCGTAGCTTAGTACTTCTTCTACACCGTCTTTGCCTAGTTTCACTGGCTGTGCGAAGAATGGTGCGTGCTCACCATCACCTTCAACGTATGCGTATTCAATCACTTCTTCACCTTGAAGTGCTTTAACTAGAGCAAGACCAAAGCGACATGCCGCCTGACCCATAGATAGAGTCGCACTACCGCCACCCGCTTTAGCTTCAACAACTTCAGTACCTGCGTTTTGAATACGTTTAGTCAGTGCTTCTACTTCTTCAGCCGTAAACTCAACACCCTCAACTTGAGACAGTAGAGGAAGAATCGTAACACCTGAGTGACCACCGATAACGGGTACACGTACTTGGCCTGGATCTTTGTCTTTCAGCTCAGCAACAAACGTTTCTGAACGAATTACGTCAAGCGTAGTTACACCGAAAAGACGACGCTTGTCGTAAACACCAGCTTGCTTAAGAACTTCAGCTGCAATTGGCACAGTGGTATTTACAGGGTTAGTAATGATACCAACCATTGCTTTTGGACATACATCTGCGATGCGTTGAGCAAGAGACTTCACGATGCCCGCGTTTACGTTAAATAGATCCGCACGGTCCATACCTGGCTTACGTGCCACACCCGCAGAGATCAGTACAACGTCAGCACCTTCGAGTGCAGGCGTTGGATCTTCACCAGCATAACCTTTGATTGATACTGGTGTTGGGATGTGGCTTAGATCTGCTGCAACACCCGGAGTCACAGGCGCAATGTCATACAGAGCGAGATCTGCACCAGCAGGAAGGCGGTTTTTAAGTAGAAGGGCTAGGGCTTGACCGATGCCACCAGCGGCACCAATAACAGCTACTTTCATCGTAGTTCTCCTTGAGAAGATTCTCTTATATATGTTTTGTAGGGCGATTTAAAATCAGCTGCGTTCAAGCTAAACCAATCACAACCTGATTACAATCAATTAACGTCAGCTTTGCGACCTTGCGCAATGCAACTAAAGCGTGCTACACACATTGCGGCTATTATGATCTGCTTTACCTTTGATGACAAAGATTTAAGAGGCATTTCTACGGAAAATAACCTTGAAGTTTACAGTGATATGCTAGACAGAAATTGGGCTTGAAGTTGGCACTATGTGCATAGCTATGCGAGAATATTCACTTGCTTTTTATATTCACCAACATAGAAAGAGAACCATGCGCCATTCAGAAAAACAAGATAACCTCGTTCGCGCTTTCAAAGCCCTGCTAAAAGAAGAACGTTTTGGCTCCCAAGGCGACATTGTGGAAGCTCTTAAAAACGAAGGGTTTGAGAATATCAACCAGTCAAAAGTATCACGCATGCTGACTAAGTTCGGTGCTGTACGTACTCGCAATGCAAAAATGGAAATGGTTTACTGCCTTCCAGCAGAGCTTGGTGTGCCTACAGTTTCAAGCTCTTTGCGTGAGCTGGTTTTAGATATCGACCACAACAATGCACTCGTTGTGATTCACACAGGCCCGGGAGCCGCTCAGTTAATTGCTCGCTTACTCGATTCACTGGGCAAATCAGAAGGCATTTTAGGTGTTGTCGCTGGGGACGATACCATCTTCATTACGCCAACGTTATCAATTACTACAGAGCAACTCTTTGCCTCTGTGTGTGATCTGTTTGAATACACAGGCTAGTTTCATATAAAACAGCAAAATATAAATCGCGCCGCCAATTTAGCGGCGTGATTTAGATCACATCTTAAATAAATCATTCTTTTGTTTAGGCCAGAGTATAACTCGATGATTTTAAAAGATTTTAATCTCGAAATATTCACTAAACATTGTTAGAACAACTAGGCATATTGTCTATATTCTTTAACAATCGTGTAATTATGTGCCAATTTTTTGATATTATTCAGCCGCTTTTTCAACATACGGATTGGAAAAGGTGCCGTTTCCGTTTATAGGAAACTCCCACAGCAACTACAATTGCTTAGGGTTAATAATGAATAAAGGAAGGGAAATTCATGGCATTGAACAAACTTATTAAAGTTGGTGCGATTGCAGCTGCTGTTATGGGCGCTGGCGCAGTTAACGCTCAAGAGTTCATCACTATTGGTACTGGCTCTGTAACGGGTGTTTACTACCCAACTGGTGGTGCTATCTGTAAGCTAGTCAACAAAGGCCGTAAAGAACACAACATCCGTTGTTCTGTAGAATCAACTGGTGGTTCTATTTACAACGTAAACACGATGCGTGCTGGTGAACTAGACTTCGGTATCGTTCAGTCTGACTGGCAGTACCATGGCTACAACGGTACAAGTAAGTTTGCTGAGCAAGGCCCGTACAAAGAGCTACGTGCTGTATTCTCTCTACACACAGAACCATTCAACATCATCGCTCGTAGCGATGCTGGTATTGAAAATGTTACTGACCTTAAAGGTAAGCGTGTAAACATTGGTAACCCAGGCTCTGGTGACCGCGCAACTATGGGCGTGGTTATGGAAGCAATGGGTTGGACTAACGAAGACTTCAAACTGGCTTCTGAACTTAAAGGTTCTGAGCGTTCCCAAGCTCTTTGTGACAACAAGATCGACGCGTTCGTATACGTAGTTGGTCACCCAAATGGATCTATCAAAGAAGCAACAACTTCATGTGATGCGACACTCGTTTCAGCAACTGGTGCGAAGATCGATGAAATCGTTGCAAACAACCCTTACTACGCATACAGCACAGTTCCTGCTGGCATGTACCGTGGTACAGACAAAGACGTAAACAGCTTTGGTGTTGCGGCAACAATGGTAACTTCGACAAAAGTGTCAGACGAAGTTGCTTACAACGTTGCTAAATCTGTATTCGAGAACTTCGATACATTCAAACGCCTACACCCTGCGTTTGCAAACTTGAAGAAAGAAGACATGGTTAAATCAGGTCTTTCTATCCCTCTACACCCAGGTGCAGAGAAGTACTACAAAGAGATCGGCCTACTTAAGTAAGCCCTCTTTGAAAACCAAGGAGGTATTCGCCTCCTTGGTTAAAACTCGTATTCATTAAAATACTAGACTCTATTTTGAGTTTCATTCTCTAGAAGCTCTACCTCGTTATATACCCAAGAAACCATACAACTGAGCAATATTTCATCTTTTCACTACAATGAAAGATGCAAAATAAAGGTTCTCATAATCATAAATATACGGACCATTTATAATAAGGATTAAGTACATGTCGAAGACAACAACTCCGTCTCAAGATGTGCAAGAAATGGTAGCTCAATCCGATACTGGTGCGCGTGCTCCTGCTGGACTGTCAGGTCGCATCCTATGGTTTGTGCCGCTATGTTGGTCACTGTTCCAACTTTGGTACGCATCCCCTCTGCCGTTCATTTTTAACTTTGGCGTACTCAACGATACCGAAGCACGTTCTATTCATTTAATGTTCGCTGTATTTCTCGCGTTTACAGCCTACCCAGCAATGAAGAATTCACCACGTGATCGCATTCCAGTTGTTGACTGGTTGCTTGCGCTAGCGGGTAGTTTTTCCGCTGCCTATATCTATATTTTCTATACCGAACTCGCGGGCCGTTCTGGTGCACCTACCACGTTTGACATCGCTATCGCTATCTCAGGTATGCTGCTACTTCTAGAAGCGACTCGTCGTGCACTCGGTCCCCCGTTGATGGTCGTTGCTGCTGTGTTTTTATTGTACACCTTTGGCGGCCCTTACATGCCTGACGTTATCGCTCACAAAGGTGCGAGTCTTGGCAAAGCAATGTCTCACTTGTGGCTGACTACCGAAGGGGTATTCGGTGTGGCACTGGGTGTTTCAACTTCGTTTGTCTTCCTGTTTGTACTCTTTGGAGCAATGCTTGAGCGAGCGGGGGCGGGCGCTTACTTCATTAAAGTCGCTTTCTCTCTACTTGGTCACATGAGAGGCGGTCCAGCGAAAGCCGCCGTCGTTGCATCAGGTCTCTCTGGACTTGTTTCAGGCTCGTCGATTGCTAACGTAGTAACAACCGGTACATTCACCATTCCTTTGATGAAACGTGTTGGTTTCCCAGGTACTAAAGCGGGTGCCGTTGAAGTTGCCGCTTCAACGAATGGCCAGCTAACACCACCGATTATGGGTGCCGCAGCCTTCCTTATGGTGGAGTATGTGGGTATTTCCTATGTCGAAGTGATCAAGGCCGCGATTCTGCCTGCTCTGATCTCATACATTGCCCTAATTTACATTGTTCACCTTGAAGCTTGTAAAGCGGGCATGACTGGTCTGCCTCGTCGTCATACGCCTAAATTTATTAATAGCCTACTTTCTTTTACTGGCACCATCTTAGGTCTTTGCGTGATCAGTGGGGCTGTCTATTACGGTGTTGGCTGGACTAAAGATGTATTTGGTGATGCCGCAACACCAATTGTCACTGTTGCACTTCTGATTGCTTATGTGGCTTTAGTGAAGATATCTGCAAGCTATGCGAAAGAAGGGGCGATCGAGATTGATGCTGAACTAACGGAAGTTCCAGATCCAGGGCCTACCATCAAATCAGGTTTGCACTACCTACTTCCTATCGTTGTATTAGTTTGGTGTTTAACCGTTGAACGTTTCTCTCCGGGTCTATCGGCGTTTTGGGCGACGGTATTTATGATCTTTATCTTGATCACTCAACGTCCACTAATCGCCGTATTATCGAAAGAGGGCGACGTGGCTGAGCAGACTAAAGTCGGTTTTGTTGATCTTGCCGAAAGCCTGGTCTCAGGTGCACGTAACATGATCGGTATCGGTGTCGCGACAGCGGCAGCGGGTACCGTTGTTGGCGTCGTAACACTAACTGGTATCGGTTTGGTAATGACTGACTTTGTCGAGTTTATCTCTGGCGGCAATATCATCATGATGCTGGTGTTCACCGCAGTGATCAGCTTGATCTTAGGTATGGGTCTACCAACAACAGCAAACTACATTGTTGTTTCAACTCTGATGGCTCCCGTGATCGTGACGTTAGGCGCTCAAAGTGGCTTCATCATTCCACTGATTGCTGTCCATCTATTTGTGTTCTACTTCGGTATTCTGGCAGATGATACTCCACCAGTGGGCTTAGCGGCTTTCGCTGCTGCTGCAATAGCAAAGTCAGACCCGATTCGAACCGGTATCCAAGGTTTCACCTACGATATTCGTACAGCAATCTTGCCATTTATGTTCATCTTCAATACCCAGCTATTATTGATGGGAATTGATAGTTGGTGGCATTTATTGCTTACGATCATATCGTCTGTGATAGCAATGCTGATATTCTCAGCGGCAACACAAGGCTGGTGGTTTACCAAGAACAAATGGTGGGAGACTGTGCTGCTGCTTTTCCTAACCTTTACTTTCTTCCGTCCGGGTTATTGGTGGGATCAGATTTACCCAGCTAAAGAACTTTACCCAGGTACTGAAATTTCTCAAATTACCGAGCAGTTGAATGTTGGCGAAAGTATTGAACTGATCGTATCGGGTGAAAACCTTGAGGGTGATTTCATTTCGAAAACGGTACGTCTTCCATTTGAAGATAATGCCACCACCGCCGATGAGAGAATCAGTTCGATGGGCTTGATGCTCAACAACACCGACAGCCGCATGGTTGTTGATATGGTTGAGTTTGGTAGCCCTGCCGAAGCGGCTGGGATCGATTTCGACTGGGAGATAACTTCGGTTGTCGTGGCCGCGGATCGACCAATGAAAGAGTGGGTGTTCGTACCTGCACTGATCCTCTTAATTGGTCTTGCATTAAACCAAAAACGACGAGCTCGAAAGGAACAACTGAGCGCGTAACAATGAAGAGAATCAATAATGTATAAGCAAATTCTTGTTCCTGTCGATCTGAACGACAAAGGCTTTTCCGATAAAGCTGTCGAGCTTGCTATTTGGCACGCAAAACACTCAAATGCGGTGGTTCACCTTTTGAATGTATTGCCTGGCATTCACATGTCAATGGTGGCTAGCTACTTCCCTAAAGATGCAGCCATGAAGATGAAAGCCGATGTTGAAAATCAGCTCAAAAAGTTCGCGGTAGAGCACATCTCTGAAGATATCGTCTACAAAGTTCATGTTGCGGAAGGTAAGCCTTACTCAACCATTCTTGATTTCGCAGAGAAACTTGGTGCCGATCTTATCGTCATGCCAAGCCACAAACGTTCGAAGATCGACAAAGTCGTACTTGGCTCTGTCGCAAGTAAAGTGGTTCAAAACTCCCCGATCAATGTATTGGTAGTAAAACCACAAGGCTAACAACCTTGGCTATGTGTTTCAAAAGGGTGCCGTGTTGGCACCCTTTTTTAATAGGTTTTTCCTATTAAATATATCGAAACAAGCCAATTTAATTAATGCGAATAGTTATCAATAATAGCTCCATCGACAACAACATCGAGCTATCAAGATGAAAAAGACACTAACATTCGCATCTCTTCACTTTACGATTGCATTTACAGTGGCATACCTGCTGACAGGTGATCTGATCATCGGTAGCCTGATCGCGATGATCGAGCCTTCAGTAAACACTGTCGCTTTCTATTTTCACGAGCAGATCTGGACAAAAAGCCAGTTACTGAAATCTTTTTCGCGCTCAGCAAAAATCAAGACAACCAGTTTTGCAGTTGTGCATTTTAGTGTCGCATTTGGTGTGGTTTATGTAATGACTGGGGATGCATTTGTTGGAGGTATCATGGCCTCAATAGAGCCAACCATTAATACCTTCGCTTACTACTTCCATGAGAAGGTGTGGCAGCGCAAACAGGACGCTACCCTTAACTGGCATTGCAGTCACGCCTAAAGCGGATAGTGGGATACACACATCTCTTTACTCAGCCCAACGTGAAAGCGTTGGATTTGGCCGTCTAGCGTCACCTCGAGCAAATAAAGATCCTCAAGTTTTGGAGCAACGTTATCGGCATAAATCGGGGCTTCAATTTGAAACAGTGCGCTCGCATGGTTATCACGCACGTCAATGGGCAGGTTATACGTCATGCCGTTAAACTTCACCGATGCGGATACTAAGCCAGGCAAATAGGTTTTGTAGTGCAGATCAACCAAAAACTCACAACCTCCGCCGTGATGCCAAATCTGTTCAGTGGCCACATGTTCCAAACGGACATTGCGGATGAACTGCAAATACGGTTCCTTCCAGATGCCAATGCGTTCATCAAATTTGTGTGTGTCAATGGCTCCTAAATGGCAAAGATCATTGCTGCCTTCTTCATCGAGTAACCAATCGTCTTCGTCTTGAAGAAACAGAATTTCAAAACGGTTACGACCCATTTGCAGATAAGGACGAATATCTTTTTTGTAGACTGGCTGAGATTTATCACAGTCGAAGACTGCAACACCATTGAGGCGCACTTCAGCGTGATAATCAACACCTGCTATGATCAAGTCTACCGATGGGAAGTTCAGCATTGTTTCATCGACTTCAATATCGTGCATCAAGTGCCATTCCTGCTCCGCAATGTCTTCTTCCGATAAGGTGTTAGGTAAAACCTGACTTAAAGGGGCTGGAAACGTGATGTCATCTTGTGGAATAGATAAATCAGTCAGTGGGGAAACTTGCCAAAGGCCTGCAAGGGAGAGTTTCATCGGTGCAAATATTGTCCTAGATCAAAGTTGCCTGATTATAATGCGAATCAACAGGCAAAAGATACTCAGCCTTTGAGACAAAACAAAAATACCAGCCTAGTGGCTGGTATTTAAATTCGGTGCGATGTCAGAGATTACTCTTCGTCGTCGTCATCTTCATCAGGGTAAAGTGCGTCTTCACCACCTGACACCCTTACACTTCTTTTCTTAAAATTGGTGTGAGATAGTAGTCATAGCAACGCATCCCTCACCATTCTCACATTTTCACGTAATTGTACGAAAAATCCGCCTAAAGGTGTGAATTACTTCCCTCAAGATTCTCACCTTTTAGCTTGGCAAACTTTATGAATTTGAAAAGCTAGAGAGACGTAAGTGATTTGGCTATTCGTTAGTAACTAACGAATAGCTGTCGGAAAGCAATAATCGTTCGAATCCAATAAAGTCTGTCACTTTATCTCTGTCAGTCCACTTAGCAGATGCGAAGTGAGCGAGTATAACAAACACGTTTCTGCCCCTTTATGAGTTTGCGCAATAAATCGCTGTTCAATCTAGCCAGAATGTCACCTTACATTTGCTTATGTCGCATCACGGAGCAGTAGTGCTCATTTTCTCCCAAACATAAGCAGAAGCGGCTTTCTTTACGAGCCGTTTGTGTCCGCATATTAATGCAATATCACCGAGAGATATCGAACTAGAAACTGTACAAATTATTCCCTCCCGAAAGAACGTGCTCGACCCGATCTTTCATTAGTTGGTAATTTTCTTCTACCGAACGGCCATGCTTTTCTGATGTATCGACCTCTACAATTGGAATATCAAACCATTCAAAAACTTTGTGATATGCTGATTCAACACTATTATTTTGCGTAACCGCATCGCCGTACCACTGAACTGTACCACCTCTGGTCTCTATTCTGTTGTTTATTGTTTCAATATCGGCTTTAACAAAAATGATCACTTCTGGAAGAAGTATTTTTTTATTAATTCTAAGTGTGTCAAAAATTTTTTTGACAATATCTTCTCCAAGCATAATTGTTTGGTAAGCCAAAGTTGAAAATATATATCTGTCTAATATGATATCTTCATCGTTTAATACTTTAGAAACCTCGTTACTCTTCAATAAATTATTTAACAAAAAAAATAGAAATGCACTCTCTTTTGACTCATAGGAGTCAATGACCTTTCTTAGATCATGAGCTTCAGGGACTACCGCATTATGAACGATAGTATTCATTTCTTTCGCATATAGAGAGCTTAATGTTGTTTTTCCACATGCATCTAACCCTTCAAAAACGATAAATTTATTCATCTGTTCCTCATCTAGTATTTTGTGATTATTTATAGCTCCTATAATAAGGAACCTAGATTTATTTTTTGTTAGTAGATTTATGAGATTTCTACAATATCTATATTGGTTTCTTTATATCTTGAAGCAAACGTAATTGGATTAAACTCTATTTGAGAAAGAGCTTTTTCCACACCGCATGAATTAATGCATTCGCTATATTTATACCCAGGTTTATTGGCAGTATTTTGGTAAAAGCAACCCTCTGGACTAATCATTAAGTATGATTCTGTCATAGTAGAATTAGACTCAGAATACATAGGTAACCCTAATCCACTATGTCTTTGAACAAAATTATCGAACTGTTCTTTGGAAATTAGTATTTCATTATCACCATAAGGCATGACCTGTAATACTTTCCATTTGTATGGTTTTAGACTAGAAATTAAATTAGAGAAATCCTCTTCCCAATTAAGACTATTAATTACAGTATTAATCTTTGTTTTGATTCCTGTTTGTGACTGTGTAAGGTTCGCTAGAGCATGTGTTAAATCATTAACACCAAAAGAGTTCCCTTTTCGATCGTTTCTTCCTATTTTCATACGTGTACTTAAGTACTGACTGTCAAAGCTGATTCCAATCATGTCTAAAGTATCTTTCGGCAACGGTGATTTTCCATGAATTAGGTAATGTCCATTAGTTATGATTGAGGTTTTAAATCCTTTTTGTTTTGCAAGAACCAAAGCGGTAACGAACGTATTTCCTAACATCATTGGTTCCCCTCCTGCAAAGTTAAGACGAACACTTTCGTACCCCAGCTTTTCTTTTAAGACTGGAGTGCCTTTGATGAAGTAGTCTGCTAGCTTATCCAATAAGTTAGCGATTGCCTGTTCTGAACGATGGAGTTCTTTGGGGCGGCCCCATTTTGCAAAACAGTATTTACAACTGTAATTGCAGACCTCTGTCATGTGCCAATTGATTACGAGTTCTTTTGTTTTTCTAGATTGTGTTGTTGTCATGCTTTTTATACTCAGGTATTCAGATGGCTTCAGTATGATAAAATCGGCTCTGTAGAAAAATGAAAAGCAACATCCCCCCCCATCAAATTTCTTTTTCTAGCGGAAAACGAAACAATAAAAGGACATTCAGTGGCTACTTTTCCAACCTTCGAATCGGTACTTCTTCAAATTGCTAAAGCGCTTGGCGCTAATAGTCAGATGACTTCAAAATCGAAAAGCACGTTTAAATATGTCGAGATGACGATGGATAATTTATCTAATACTTGGGAAAGTATTTTGGGTGATATAGCGGATGCTTTAGGGCTTGATGAAAGAGCGAAAGAAGACCTGATCTCCAATGTTGCAGATGATTACTTGATGCATAAGAACATCGAACTCAATGTTTATTCTTCAAAGGCGTCACAAAGAAAAATCGTTTGGCATTATTTAGCCAGGGTTATCATACCAGCTCTAGCGAGACATACGGTATTTTGGCAAATTGAATCAAAAATGGATGAGGGTATGCCTGGCGGACGGTTTTGGTATCTTCCTGCCGTAGACTCTACGATTGAACCTACGCAGCTTCTTCTCCCTGTACCGCAAGTCTTGAATTGGCTTATCGACTTAATCCAAAACACCAAAACATCTATTGCTAATAATTTAGACAACGATCTAGATAGTGATGATCAATACGAGAAAGTATTAAGGAATCTTTACAACTGGCAAAAAGGCACGAGCACCCCTGAAATATCAAGTATCGAGAAAACGTTTTCGGACAAAGTGAATATACAGTTTTGTGGCTGCTTTGAGCCTGATGAAAAGTCTTCGCAATTTGAACAGGCTCTGGAGTTTATTGAAAAAAAAGGTTTGTCTTATGATGACTTACAGCATGAAATAGCTATTGATTGTGAAGACTTAAAGCTAATATTAAGGAGTGAATGCTCAGCAGCGGAGCAGCAAGATTTTGTACAGAAACTAAAAGTACGATATCAGGCACCAAGCTCTAAAGTGATACGTATGAGGTTGCTGATAGCCAGAGCTATTCAAGAGGGATATGAGCAATTAGTTAAGTATTTAACACCTGAAGTTGATAAGCTATGTTTTGACTTAAATGAAAATAAAACACTTCAGTTAGTTGAACTTTACGACTATGTATATAACCTGACTTTTGAGGCTCATATTCAAAAGGGAAATTTAGGACACCATGAGGAAAATAAGTTTTTTGAAGAACAACTTCCTTCTTTTTTAAGGTACGATTTATTGCGAATTTTTACCTCAGCCAATAACCACAGTATTCCATGGAGCACTACAGATAGAATTAATGATATTTTTAGCCGTTCTGGAGAAGAGGATATATTAGATAATATATTTCCTACGTCTGAATATGAATTTAAAAAAATAAATAAACTTATAAAAGAAGAAGGCGATTATTCAAATAATTACCTTATGCGTAGAGATGTTTTGATAGATAAGCTAAAACAAAATAAAGCTCCATTTAAACAATTGCAGGATATTGATGATTTTGAGGTGGTATATGGAGCTAGAATTATTCAGGTGAATCAATATTCAAATCCTAATATAGTTGACATGATTGTTGAAAGGTTAAAATTTCTAGAAGCCACACCTACTGAGTCGATGAAGCGAATATTATTTGAACTAGAAGCTCATCTACTCCTTAAGAAGTTTGATTCAAAAACCGAAGAAAAGGTATCTGCTTTACTCGATGAGGCGAAAAACTGTGATGATTTTGAATTTTCAAAAGCAAATATACTACGTTATGAAGCACTTCATTATATTGCGCAGAACAAGCTTAAAGAAGCAGAAAAAAATCTAAATTTGGCTATCGATGAATGTAAGAAATACAGCTTTGGAAAGTTTAGAGGATTGTTAGCTAGAGATGCATTCGCATTGGCTATAGCAAACCAAAAACTCATTCCTAATAATCACGAAAAGTACTTTAGAGACATGTACTACTGGGGGGGGCTGAAAGGAGAATCTAATATTTATGACGTTTCGCGTGGGTTACATGAGTATTTTTGGGAAAAGTTATATCAATGCTATCCTAACTATCAACCGCTTTTTGCTTCTTGTTCTAGCGATATGGAAAAGTTTAGTCGTGATTTCGTAGAGTGTATAAAAAATGGACGTTCTATTGAGCTAGTACTAAAAAAACACAAAGCTTTAAAAAAGAAACAACTGAAATATCCACAAGCAGATAGCATCATTTTTCTAATGATGAAGATGAGCTATGAAATGCGTACTAAATTAAATTCTTATAAACAAATCGATATTGCTAACGAAATTAGTAATGTATTTAGTGCAATGGTTACAGGCATCAGGAAAATCATCGAATTATGGCCAGAAATCGTTAATATAACTGACTTTAAACTCCAGACACCTTTGATGTTAGCTGCAAACAACAGAGATCATCAAACGGTAGAAGCATTACTAAAAGCAAACGCAGATCCGAATCTTCAAGATTTCACGGGTAGAACAGCCCTTCATGCAGCAGCAGCTAGTCGATGCTTAAAATCAGCTTATCTAATACTAGAGCATGGTTGTGATGCAACGTTAATTAACGAAGAAGGTGCAACAGCGTTACATACGGCTACTCGCATGGGCGATCTGCCTATAATTGAACTATTAATTGAAAAGAGACCTGAGCTACTAAAGATTGAAGATTCAAAAGGAATAATACCTGAGCAATTGGCCAGAGAAATGGCTTTGTTGCTTAAATCGATGGAACTAAATCAAGAAGCTACGATCTGATCGGCTACATCCATTAATCGTCGTAGC
>NZ_JBNJOH010000032.1:0-52356 GCF_050113735.1 Vibrio sp. TRT 2004
GAAACTTAGAGCCTTTATAAGCCATCTGCAGGATCGTTCAACCGATCATTTATCTCTTAACTGATCGGCATTAGCCTTTCAGCTACCTTTTTACTTTCAATCCCTATTAATCGATGGTTCGACTGAGCCTCAAACTCGCCAGCAATCCTAACATGCCTAGGCTAAAGAACACCGCTAAGTTCAGTGTGCCAGCGTTAGCAAATGCGATCATAGGGTTAGATTCAACCAACACATCTAGCGGCAAGTTTGTGATGGCATCAATAAATTGGCTGACAAGATCCGTGGCAAACAAGTTGCTCGCCAACAGCTTAATCACATACAGAGCGATCAGCATAATCAACAGCGGTGAATTGACCTTTTGCGAAATTGCCATCGCTATGGTGGCAAAAGGCAACAGCGCTAAGCCAACCAGCCACATACGGCCAATAAACTCTAGCCAATGACTTCCAACGTAAAACAACGATTCACCAGTAAAGAACAGAGGGAATTGCTCAGACATCACTAGGTTGATAATCCACATCAAAAAGTCCGCTGCAATAACCAACATTGAGCAAATGACAGGAACCACCAGCAGGCCGAACGCCAACTTCACTGCGTGCATGTTTAAATCGGTGACCGGCATACTGCGCCAGAACATCACACTGCCCTCCTGACGCTCCTTACGCAGCGTTTTAGGAAAATAGAGACAGGTAAGCAGTATTGAGAGCAATCCACTAACAACCAAAACTAAGTGACTGAGCTGTTTCCCAAGTTCGAAACCCGACTCAAAACCATCATTCTGATAGGTCAATTCATAGGTAACATTGCTCTGGATAGTTGAGTTCATCAATAAACTCAACAGCAGCACCACGCCACAGATCAGCAAAGCAACAGGGATACGGGTAATGACCTTATGCTCCAACCACTCTTTTTCTAGCATATAAACATTCGCGTTCATTACACCGCCTCCTTTTGCAACGCTAAAAATAGATCGGCCAGTTTTACATTGTAAATCCGGTCAACATCTTGCAAGCGCTCAGCTTGTTCTGAACGCAGTAGCCAACGTGTAGAGCCTAAACCTCGTTCGCTTGAAAGCGGATTCAACGACTCGATTTGTTCATTCTGGTCGTGATTCGTTTCAACAACTACGAATCCTTGGGCAACATCTTCCATCGACGCCTGCAACACCACTTCACCACGCTTTAGAATCAACACATCTGTAAGAAGGTGTTCAATTTCAGACACTTCATGACTGGCAATAATCAGCGCGCGCTCGCCATCATGGAACCACTCTAGCAAGTGGCGGTAAAAAGTATCGCGATAAACAAGATCCAAACCGAGAGTTGGTTCATCCAAAATCAACACTTTGGTGTCCGTCGAAATGACGATCGCCAGATGCAACTGGACTTTCATCCCTTTCGACAACGCTTTGATTTTGCTATTTGGTCTAATATCCGTCTTAGCGATCACTTGCTGAGCTTTGGCTAAATCAAAACTCGGATGAACACCGGCGGTATAACGAAGCAGTTGTTCCACCGTCATCCACTCAGGCAACACATTAACATCTGATATATAGGATAAATGCTGCATCACATTGGCACGCTGCGCCAACGGTTCAAATCCAAGAACCTCGATATCACCACGATATTGATGTGCACCAAGTAAACTTTTGATCAAAGTGGACTTGCCGGCACCATTATGACCAAGCAGGCCTAAGACCTGACCAGGTTTCAACTCAAAGCTAATATTTTTTATGGCTTCGTTTTGTCCTTTCACACGACCTGAGTATTCTTTGCTTACCTGTCGAGCACTAATTAATACACTCATTGTTTACCCTCAACGTGCACCGTTAACCGTTCAATAAATTCATTCAGTGGAATATCTAGCTGTGTTAGTTTTGCTGCGATTGAAGGAATTTGTTGTTCAATAAAATCATGTTTCTGAACTGCTTTTAGACGTGCTATTGCACCCACCGCAACAAACATCCCTTGACCACGCTTTTTCTCAACTAGGCCTTCATCCACGAGTAATTGATAGCCTTTCATCACGGTTATGTGGTTGATCTTAAGATCACTCGCCACAGCCCGCACTGATGGCAAAGCCTGCCCTTCCAACCAAACTCCCTGCAAAATCTGCTCGGTAATTCGATCGGATAGCTGACGAAAGATAGGCTGTGTTTCGTTCCACTCAGTCATGAATTCTGCCTTATCATTTACGCTTTAGTGATATACATAGGTATAACACTAAAGCAATTCTAATAAATTGCAACAGAAAAGAGGTCTCACTCACGCAACTCGGTCTCTATAGATTCATTCATCCTCAAAACTCGCGAAAGCCACCATTTGTTTTTGACCCAGATTAATAAAAGGTTAACTAGTACCGCAGCAGGAGTCTGAAACCCGTAGAATGCGTGCTCATTTTCGATTTTATCTAAGAGGCGAGTAGTGACACGCGATCAATTTGAGTTGTTGGCCCCAGGGGGAGATATTGACTCTATTAAAGCTGCGATTGCCGCTGGAGCGGATGCGATATACTGTGGGCTTGATCGATTCAACGCTCGCAACCGAGCGACCAATCTAACATTGGCCAACTTAAACGGAGTGCTTCGCCTCGCACATCAGCACAACTGCAAAATCTTCCTGACGCTCAACGTATTAATTCTTGAGAGCGAAATTCCAGCAATCGTGCGCTTGCTCAGCCAACTCAACACCACCAGCATTGATGGCGTCATTGTTCAGGATCTTGGCCTTGGCTACATCTTAAAACATCATTTTCCTGATCTGGATGTTCATGCCTCGACCCAATTGAATACCCATAACGAAGGACAGATCCTATTTCTCAACCAACTAACGGCAAGTCGCGTCAATCTTTCACGCGAACTCAATATCAATGAGATCAGTCACTTGGCTCAGTTTGGCCGTCAGCATAACGTGATGATGGAAGTGTTTGTCCACGGTTCCTATTGCATCGGGTTTTCTGGTATTTGCTACATCAGTTCTGCACGTAACGGAGCATCGGGTAACCGTGGCCGCTGTAGCCAACCATGCCGAGAACAATATCAGCCAACTAACACAGGGCATCACTACCCGCTCAACATGAAAGACAACTCGGCCTTTGGCGATCTTGAAGCCTTAGCAGCAGCCGGTGTGTATTCGCTTAAAGTCGAAGGACGGATCAAAAAATCCCATTATGTTTATACGGTCGTCGACAACTGGCGTCAGCAAATCGATCGCCTGTGTGATGGTGTGGAGCTTTCAAGTGACACGAGAGAGCTTTACACCGTGTTCAACCGAGACTTTTCCAATGCTTTCTTGCAAGGAGATTTCGGTAAATCGATGTATATCGATAATCCACGCGATCACGCTGTAAAACATTTCTCTAAAATTTATCAATGTAAGACCGTAGAAGAAGTACAGCAGGTTAAGAAAACACTGTACGATGATAAAACAGCCATCATAGAAAAAGTCGCAGCCGCCACTGAGAGCTTCAACATCGAACAAACTGACAATACTGGCAGTAGCCTAAAAGGAGCGGTAGATGTTCCCGTCTTACCACCCTTGGTTCAGGCTGAAGCACTGGCAGCATCGCCAAGGCTATCTGTTCTCATCTCTTCGAACGAAGAAGTCGCACTGTGTGACAACCCAGATATTGACGTGTACTACCAAATGCCGATGGGACTAGCCGATGAACTGGAGGCTATGGTGGCCCTTTTTCAAGCCAATCCGAACCTCAAACCTTGGTTTCCAGCGATTTTAATCGGTGATGATTACCAAGCAGCAGGAGCATTTTTGCAAGCCATCAAGCCGCAACTGTTGATCACCAATAACTCCGGCGTCGGTATGCTTGCCAAAACCCTAGAATTGCCTTGGGTTGCAGGGCCACAGATGAACACCGTCAACTCCTACTCATTCAAGTGCTTGCAACAAGAGTTCGCAGCCTGCGGGGCGTTTATCTCTAATGAGTTAAATATGAAGCAGATGCGTCATATCAAACGTCCGCAAAGTATGCGCAGCTTCTACAGCATCTATCATCCGAATACGCTACTGACCAGCCGCCAGTGTCTATTCCAGCAGACGGAAGGATGCCGCAAGATAAAGGTCAACAAAGGTTGCCTCAAGCGCTGTGAAAAACGCACATCCATCATCAACCTCAAAGACAACCCTTATGTGGTACAGAAGCACAGAGGTAGCCACAATTCGATTTACAGCGAGCACAATGTACTCAATCTTCAGGTGCTGACAGACTTACCACATCTTTTCACAGATGTACTGATCGATCTTCGAGATATTGAGACTGAAACTAGGGTGGCGACAAGTAAGCTCAATTTGGTCGGAAAATTTCTCAAACTATTAGACGATATAAGCGAACCACAGATCTCTGCGCTGACCGCAGCGATTCATCCAACCTCGAACGCTCAATATTTAAAAGGAATGCAATAGGAAATCGCACGATTCTCTATATTGGTAGGTGTCGAATAAGACTAAATGATAAAAGGGTGCTAGAAAGCCTAGCACCCAGGTAAACACACTATAGGGGGGGAGTTTACCAAAATAGATGAAAGCTAAAGCTTACCTTCACTACCACACATATGAATCTTATCCATCACCACTTGTTTCATCGCAGCTTTACCTGGAGTGATATATTTGCGCGGATCATTCGCATCCGGATGTTCAGCAAAATGCTGCTTAACGGCATTTGAGAAGGCGATTTTCAGTTCAGTCGCCACGTTGACTTTGCACACACCTAAATCAATACAGCGACGAACCATCTCATCAGGTACACCTGAAGCACCGTGTAAAACAAGCGGAATGTCAACCACGGTTCGGATCTTATCCAGACGGTCAAAATCAAGCTTTGGTTCTGCTTTGTACAAGCCGTGGGCGGTCCCAATTGCCACTGCTAACGAATCAATTCCTGTACGACGAACAAACTCTGCTGCTGATGCAGGATCGGTCATTAGCGCATCAGAGCAATCGACAATCAGGTCATCTTCTTGACCACCCAAGCGGCCAAGTTCAGCCTCAACACTAGCGTCAAATCGATTGCAGTATTCGACAACCGAACGGACGATTTCTATGTTTTGGTCAAACGCATGATGAGAACCATCAATCATCACAGAACGAATTCCGTGATCTACTTTAGTGCGGATGTCCTGTAGCTCTTCATGGTGATCGAGATGTAGAACGAGTGGGATCGAGTGCTTGTGTGCGGCTTCTTTACAGATACTAATTAAATAGTCAGTCCCCGCGTAATCATAGGTGCCAGGCGTGCCGGCTAGAATCACAGGAGAACCCATCTCTGATGCAGTCTCAACGATGACCTGTACCGTTTCTAAGTTATGAATATTGAATGCAGGAACGGCATAGCCACCGAGTTGGGCACGTTTTAACATTTCACGAGAAGAGATTAGATACATAAAGCCTCCTGACTTGGTACGGAGTCCGTTTCGAATACAATGCGTCCGTTAACCCAAGTTTTTATAATTGAGAAATCTGATTGAATTGCCACCATAGAAGCGCGTTTACCCACTTCTAAGCTGCCAAATAAATGCTCTAAGCCTAACGACTTAGCGGGTGTTAACGAGGCCATCAGCCACGCTTGTTCTAATGGCAGACTTAACCACTGCTGGATATTTTTTACTGCTTGCACAAGAGTCAGCGTACTGCCGGCTAAACTACCTGTATCAACCGTCACCACACCATCGTTCATCTCAACGGTATACTCGCCCAAGGTATAGCGACCATTTGGCATACCAGTGGCACTCATTGCATCGGTAATCAGCATCATACGACTACTACAACAGTGGTGAGCAATATCAATTGCCGCAGGGTGAACATGATGTCCGTCCGCTATCATCTCTACGTAGCTGTTGGGGTGAAGAAGACCTGCGCCAACAACACCAGGATCTCGGTGATGTAATCCGCGCATACCGTTATAGCAATGGACGATGCCACTTGCACCAGCGTCTAGAGCTTGCTGAACTTGATCGTAGCTGGCATCAGTGTGCCCAAGCATCACTTGTACACCTTGTTCATTTAGATAACGGATAGCCTTCAAAGCGCCGCTTTTTTCCGGAGCCAGCGCTACCTTGAGTAACTGGTTATCACTGTAAGAAATCCAGTCATCAAGCTCTTCTACTGATAAGTCTCTAAACCATGCTGTAGGGTGTGCACCACGATTTTTCTCGGTGAAGTATGGACCTTCTAAATACGCCCCAAGGATTTCAGCACCATCAACGCCCTGCTGCTTACTTTTAGCCACTTGTTTAAGCGCACATCGAATTTTTGCCACTGGCGCCGTCACGGTCGTTGCAACGAAGGCTGTCACGCCAAGACTTGCAAAGTAACGCGACATAGTATTGAGACTTTCATGGCTAGCATCCATAACATCGCAGCCCTGTGCACCGTGAACATGACTATCAATCATGCCTGGGAGTAAACTCACTTCCCCCAAATCTATAAGATCTACATGCTGCTGAGGTTCAAATGGTTCGATAGCGTCAATAACTCCGTCAACATTAACGGTAATTAAGGCATCGTTGAGCCAGCGGTCACCATGTAATATGCGTTGAACACGATAGCTCTTCGGTATATTCGCGTCTCTTTCAGATGCCATCTTCTTCTACCGTATCCGCTATTGACGCTTTTAGTTCCATTTCCGCCGCCAATGAAGTTATTCCACGATATCCACACTCAACTGCTTGCTGGCGAAACTCAACCAGACTTAGCTCATCACGTTCAAGCAGCATTTCCGCCGCCATCTGCATATTAGTGCCGGTGACAACTTCAATATCATCTCGCTCTTGACTTAGAAGTGATGCTGTACGAAATGGCGTACCTCCCAATAAATCCGTCAGAAAAACAATCCCTTCACCAGAATCAATCTCTTCAATCGCCTCACGCATTGCTTGTTCAAGTTGTGGTGTAGTAGCTTCTTCTGGGAAGTCGATGAACTTGAACTGAGATTGATCTCCAATAACTTGAAATACCGCTTTTGCTAACCCCGAAGCGAAACCACCGTGACCAGATAAAATTACTGCAATCATTTTTACGTCCCTTAATGGGGCTGAACACTCAGCCCCGTTTTATCTTGTGTTAGAAATGCCTTACAAGAAGCCCATAAAGCGCCCTGCAACTCCGAGTAACACAGTCAAGCCAATCAGTTTCAGTGGACTCCAGCCGCGTTTAACCAATGCGTACATAGTCAAGGTGTAAACCAGAGGTAAGAATGCAGGCATCAGTTTGTCGATGACATCACCCTGCAACTTAACCACGGCATCACCCGCTGTGATTTCTGCGGTTGTAGACAAACGAACATAAGTAGCAACTAAAGCACCGATAACTGTCATCCCGACCATTGATGCGGCATGCCCTACCTTTTTGGTATTTGCTTTAATGACAGGGATGGCCGCAACTCCCATTCGGTACGCATAATGTGCTAGACCAAAACGAAGACCAAAGTGCACCACGTTAAACAGAACAATAAAGAACACGGCGCCCATAATAGAGCCCTGTAATGCAAGGTCAGCACCGATACCGCCACAAATTGGCAATAGAGTTAGCCAGAACATCGCATCACCAATGCCTCCCATTGGCGCACCAACTGCAATCTTGGTGCTTTGGATACTGTTGATGTTTTGTTTTGAGCGTTCCATTGCCAGAACGATCCCCATAACAAACGTCACCAAAAATGGGTGAGTATTGAAAAAACCCATATGACCTTGCATCGCTTTAGAAAGGTCAGCTTTGTTGGTGTGGATCTTCTTCAGTGCTGGCAGAAGGCCATATAGCCAACCAGATGCCTGCATACGTTCGTAGTTAAAGGACGCTTGGAGCAGTAGTGAACGCCAGGCCATACGGTTGATGTCTGCCTTCGTTAGCTCTGCACCTATTTCTTTATTTTCATACTCATCCTGTGCCACTCCTGGTGCAGGTTGCACTTCAGCGTTTTGACCACGGAAGTCGAGTTCGTTACTTACATTAGATTCCATCTTCAAAGTCCTCAGCTGGTACGGTTGCGGGGGTTGGTTCGGTTTTGCGCATAAAGTCGATAATAGCCATTGCAGTTGCCGCAGCAGCAATAGCGAGAATTGGGAGTTCAATCCACGCAGCGGCAACAAACCCTAGGATGAAATAAGGGATATAGGCATTTTTCATCATGATTTTCATCAGAACTGCAAAGCCAATTGCTGGCATAATGCCCCCCGCGATGCCTAGACCATCAATGAGATCTTTTGGTAGGACTTCGACGATTTTTCCTGCGTGTTCAGCGCCAAGGTACACGGGTAAGAAAGCACATAAGAAGTAGAAGGTACCCAGAACTGCAAGTGCCATGTAATTAATGCGTTCAATACTATTAGTGTCAGCATTCTGAGCGTACTCATCACACTTAGACATAACCGCTGACATAGCAGAGAAAAGTAGCGTGATGCCCATCTGTACGGCAACAGCAAAAGGTACTGCGACACCAACCGCGACATTGGGCTCAACTTTAGTGGTGATAGCGAAAGCTGTACCAACGATAGTACCGATAATCACATTTGGTGGCTGAGCACCGGCCAGAGGAGCGAGCCCCATCCAGATCAGTTCTAGCGTACCACCGACTAAAATACCGGTTTGCAAGTCGCCCAAAATAAGGCCGACAAGCGGACCGAGTACTACCGGACGGTGGAAGTGAGTAAGGCCGTTAAATAAATCTAGGCCAGCAAAGAAGGCTAAGATGCCCAGCATCAACGCCTGTAAGAGTCCTATTTCCATGGTTGTTGTCCTTATTGTTAGATAAGAGTAAAGAGGTCAGTTGCGCTTTCAGTGGGCACACCTTGAATGGTACAAACCACACCCAACGCTTTTAATTGTTCAAATTCCGCAACGTCTTCAGAATCCACTGAAACCGTTTTTGCAATTTGCTTTTTGCCATCAACATAGTGCATGTTACCTACGTTGATATTGCTGATTGGTACGCCGCCTTCGACCAATTGACGAAAGTCTTTTGGTGTACGACAAACCAGTAGAATTCGTTGACGATCTGCTGCTTTATGGATGGTGTCGATGGCCTTTTGTACTGACCAGAAGCGGATGGCAATCCCATCAGCTAGCACCATTTCCATCAGGTTTTGTTGAATACTGTCTTGCGCCACCTCATCATTCACAACAACAATGATGTTGGCATCAGCAAAGCCTACCCACTGCACTCCGACTTGGCCGTGAACAAGGCGCTCATCAATGCGACTTAATACGATATTTGGCATGGTCTAATGTCCTTATAGAAATCTTTACAGATTAAATGGGTAGATCGTGACGCCTTGCACCACACGGTTTACTTCACCAGTTGGACAAGGATTATCTGGTCCTAAGCCAAGCTGGAGTGACTTTTCACATGCCAACATTTGGCAGAAGAGAATAAATGGGAAACAAAGCCACTGATCACCCAAACCTAGTCTTCCAAGCTCAAAGACATCTTCTTCGTTAAGAGCAATTTCCGAGATTGCAACGTGACCAAGCGCCTGTTTATCGCGACGGATCTCATTGAACAGATCCATATCGTACTGACGTGTATATGGTTGACTGGAAAGCAATTGGATAACGATCGCTTTGTCGTTAATCGTAAATTTAGGACCATGGCGAAAACCGAGCGAGGAATCGAATGTCGTCATCACTTTACCCGCACTAAGCTCGAGAGATTTGAGTGACGCTTCTCGGGCCAATCCAGCAAAACCACCACTGCCCAATACAATCAAACGATCATAAGGAAGAGCAGCAAGCGCTTTTATGGCTGGTTGCCACTGTTGAAGTTTGTGCTCACACAAAGTGGCTGTCGCTTCAATTTGTTCATTCCACTCACTTGGAGACTGACCACCTAGTAGCGTTAGCGTAGCCATAAGCATGCACGTAAAACTAGAAGTCATGGCGAAGCTTTTATCGTTTGATCCTTCAGGCATCAGCATGCAATAAGCATTGTCAGCTGTTTGGGCATAACGAGAGAGTTCACCTTCACCATTACACGTTATAAATAGGTGGTGGCAGTCAGTAACCAACTGATCAACCAGAGCCACAGCAGCAACACTTTCAGGGCTATTGCCAGAGCGAGCATAAGAAACCAGCAAAGTCGGACGTGTTGAATCAAGATACTGCTGGGGATTTGAAACCAAATCGGTGGTCGGAATCGATTCCACTTGGAAGCCAAGTCCTTGCTGAATAAATGGTGCTGCGGCATCCCCAACAAAGGCAGAAGTTCCTGCTCCAGTCAAAATGATGCGCAAATCCGAACGTTGCAGCAGGGGATTAAGAAATATACTCACTGCTTGATACTGCTTGTCTAATATCGCAGACAGCGCACGCCATAAACGAGGTTGATGGCTAATTTCCTGAGCTGTATGAACACCATTGTGCTGCTCTAACCACGGAACTTCATAGCCTAGAAATGAACTCATTTGATAGTCTCCTTGCTAGCCACGATGTTTGCATAACAGGCTTCGGAATAGACTTGCGTCACTTCCATAATCTTGTGCATAACAATCTCTGCTGGCTGATTTTGAATTTGATTTTGAGAAATAGCCTTGGCCTGATTTGGCAGATATTGGCTAAGGATTGTTACTGGCAGCGGACGGTCCATCAGATTGTCAAACAAAGCCTTTTGCGCTGCTTGAACCTCTGGATGAGTCCAGTAGTAACGAATGCGATCACTCAAGCTATAACTGCAATCAAGGTACTGTTGGTGCCCTCTACTTGAATAATGTGAACGCCAGTAATCTGGTTGTTCGTGCATCACCTGTTCGATGGTGTCACGTAAGTGCGAAGAGTGATGGATTCCAAGCCACTCTTTTTCTGCTCGTTCAAGGCCATAGAGCGCCTCGCGTAGGGCAAAGGTCAAAGCAGGGCCGACCTTTAAAATAGCAAAATGGTCACGCACCAATTGATGGTATGCCGGCGGGTTTTGATAATCGGTAGAGTGAGCTTCAAACACGATGTGGGGCTGACTGTCTATAATCTTACTCAGCAACTGCGCTTCGTCACTCTGATAGTGGTGCACCATATGGTGGTCAAACTCAACACCTGGCTGAACAACCAAAGCAATCACTCGTGGCCAAACATAACCCAGTCCAGCATCGCTAAATGCCTGATGATGGGCATCCAATGTTGCCAACGCCTGCTCGGGTTGAGTTACTTCAATACACTCATCCTGCAACGATTCAAGAGCACCACCCGGAGTCGGTACTTCTGTACCGATGACATATACGGGTGCTTCACCACCAACACTTCTCCAAGCCTGCTCCGCAACCACACATAGCTGTGCGGCCCGCTGTGCCATGATCTCTTCACTTAGCGGAGTTTGGTCATCCGCGCATGGCATTGAACAATCGAGGTGAATTTTCTTAAACCCTGCACAAACGTAGTCATGGATCATCTGAGCTGAATATTCCATAGCCTGACTTGCAGACAGGTTTTGCCAGCAGTTTGGGCCAAGGTGATCGCCACCCAACACCACTTTTTCCGCAGGGAAATTGAGACGTTCTGCTAAAGCAGCGACATGGTTCGAATAATCCTGCGGTGTCATCCCTGTGTAGCCACCAAACTGATTGACCTGATTTGATGTCGCTTCTATTAACACCAGTTGCTGATCTTGTGCCGCTTGTTTAATCGCAGCTTCAAGAACGAGCGGATGCGCGGAACAAACAGAGTAAATACCCGTTGCTCGGCCTTGCTTATGCTGTTCAATTAGAGAAAGTAACGCTTTCATTTTGATTCCTAGTTAACGGTTTGGTCGGCAATAATCACGTCAACACCCATTTCGAGAAGAGCGCGATGCGTTGCATGGGGAATATTGCTGTCAGTGACCAACACATCGATTTGGTGAGCAGCACGGATCATGCAAAAACTTTTACGGCCAAATTTACTTGAGTCGGTAACAGCAATAACTTGACGTGCAACCTCACACATAGCTCGATTGACTTGTGCTTCCTGAGTGTCTGGAGTGGTTACACCGGCTTGCAGATCGAATCCATCTACACCGAGAAAAAGTTTGTCAAATAGGTAAGAGCGAATTTGCTGCTCCCCGTGATTACCCGTTAATGAACATGACGCACGACGAAGACTGCCACCCACAACATGAAGATCGACGTTTTCAAGCTTGCTAAGTTGATAAGCAGTGTTAAGTGCATTGGTCATAACAACCAATTGCTGTTTGTTTGCGAGGTACTGTGGCATTAAGCCTATAGTAGTCCCTGAATCTAAGATAACCGCTTCGCCATCATGGATAAGGTCAGCAGCTACTTGAGCGATCGACTGCTTAGCAGTTCGGTTAAGTTGATCTTTACGATAAAGAGGTTGATCAAATGCAAAGTTTGGATTGAGTGTTGCTCCACCATAACAACGGAATACACAGCCCTCTTTCTCGAGCAAATTCAGGTCATGACGAATAGTGACCGCAGAAACATTGTACTGCTCGACAAACTCGTCCACTTTTCCAGAACCATGGCTGCATATATATGCCAAAATTTGCTGTCTTCGTTCCGCACTGGTCATTTACCAAATCCTCTTTCGTTACATTTCACTTGGTGCATGAAATGTTTCGATTTCCTTTTGATTGGTATTAAAGCAGGACAGACTAAGGAAAAGTGAAAGCTAGATCACAGTCAGTTTCCTTTCGATTTGAACCCAAAAAACGTTTCACTTCAGAGAGAGTGAAAGACTAGACTTTCACTCTTGACCAAAATTTGCACTTCGTAAGTACCATGAAAGCTGGTTTTCACTATTTGATAACTGAAAGAAACAATTAATTGGGTACAATTCATTAGGTTTCGAAATGCAATCTGTCTTAGATCACAAACTGGAGCATCAATGAATTTTTATAGCGCTATAAAAATAAAACCAGCCGGTGTTTGGCTGGTTAAAAAAGTCACTTTTATAAGCACTAAGATAGATTTATGAAGGAATAATAAGGAACGAGATTAGGCAACAATATAAACATCTACACCTAATGCTGTGAGGTGGTCCACATAATTTTGAGGGATACCGCTATCAGTAATTAATATGTTAAGTTGTTCTGGACGAGCAATCAGGCAAAAGCTTTGACGGTCAAATTTCGACGAATCCGTTACCGCAATAACTGTTTGAGTAGCCTCTAACATTTTCCGGTTAATATCAGCCTCACCTTGATGTGGAGTGGTAATTCCAGCCGATTTATCAAACCCATCAACTCCCAAGAACAACTTATTAAACCTATAGCCAGTAACTAAGTCTTCTCCACCGACACCATGAACTGAGTAGGAATTTTTACGCATCGTGCCACCAGCCACCATAACAGTGACATTCGTTTTGTTGGCAAGGTGGTAAGCGATATTGATGCCGTTGGTCATGACAACAAGATCATGCTTAGAGTCGAGATGGTAAGCAATCTGCTCAGTCGTTGAACCTGAGTCAAGAATGACCTTATCGCCATCCGCAATAAGAGATGCAGCGTATTCACCGAGCTTAGCTTTGATACTACTGTTGAGCTGCTTCTTATCATTCAATGGACGCTCAAAAGCAAACTGGTTGTTAAGCAGTGCGCCCCCATAACATCTTTTTACACAGCCTTGTTTCTCAAGATAATTGAGATCATTGCGAATCGTTACTTCAGAAACCCCATATTGCTGCGCAAAATAATTGACATCCCCTTTTTGAGTATTCTGAATAAACTTCAGAATTTCTTTGCGTCTCAAGGCAGCATTCAATTTCATATAATGTGATAACCCATAATAGAAGTAGCGTTCTTATCCACGATATTTAACAACCGATGACCATTGATATAATGCAACCTTTTACACATACCATCAATGGAAAATCTCGCCAGAACGTTGCAATAACTAGGGGCAACGGGCGAACTAACAATACGCTAAAACCTTGCCGGCGTTAAATGCCTGCTAGAAAAAGGACAGGCTTGAATCCAAATCAAGCACTGACTACAATAACGCACTTTTTTTACGGACTTCAAGGTCGCAAACATGACAGATACAGCTAAACCAGCTCTACCAGATCGCCTATCAGGTAACCCACGCAGCCCTTTCTTTGTCAAAGAGTGCTTCGATCACCAAATCGGTATTCGTTTCAAAGGTAAAGAGCGCACTGACGTTGAAGAGTACTGCGTTAGCGAAGGTTGGATTAAAGTCGCTTCGCCAAAAGCAAAGGACCGTTACGGTAACCCTATGCTTATCCAACTTAAAGGTGAAGTAGAAGCGTACTACGTATAAGCGTATCGACCGCAAATACTCTCAAGCTCGAGTCTTCACTCGAGCTTTTTTGTATCTGCGACTAACATCGCCCGACAAAGTAGCATTGGAATCCTGCTGGCTGGGAGTTCAATCGTACCCGAACCAGTGCTAAACTCTGGCGAAATGAGTACCAACTAATAAGGAAACATGATGAATCCGATTATTGCACTGCTAAAAGAAAGCAACATCAGCGACGCACAAATCAACGAGATTTTTCAGACTCTGACACAAAACCCTTTTGCAGCGATGGCAACGATCAGCCAACTAGGCCTGCCACAAGACAAACTTCAAATGCTGATGGCTCAGGTAATGCAAAACCCTGCGCTAATCAAAGAAGCGGTTGAAGAATTGGGATTGGACTTCTCAAAAGTTGAAGAAGCGAAAGAGAAGCTTCAGAGCCAGAACCAGGCTAACTAAGCGCTTGATACAAAAAGGCCGTTAAACCCGACTAAGGTATTTAACAGCCTTTTGCTTTATCAGCGGTTTAATGCACTGAACTGCTCGGCAGTAATGCCGTAATAGAGCTTGTCATCAAAACCTTGTTCAAGCTTATAGTAGTCTTTCTGGCGTCCTTCCTGAACGAAGCCACACTTCTCAAGAGTTTTGTAAGAGCCGACATTTTCCGCGTAGCAATCTGCACTTACCTTATGTGCGTCCAGTTCGGTGAACCCTAGCTCAGTCATCATCTGACATGCTCGGGTTGCAATACCCTGCCCCCAGGCACAAACAGGCAGCTGGTAACCCACTTCGTAATTGCCGGTTAAAAACATCACTTGCGTTATCGCTGTCATACCCATGTAGTTATCCTGGTGGTCACGAATAACAAATGTTGGATTATCGGGCCAGAGTCCGTCTTTAATCGCCTGTGCTGTGTTGTCGATGATAGGACCAAAGAAACCTTGGTACAGGCTGTTTTCGGCTGGAGCAAAGAACAGGTACGGATTGACCTTATCATCGTTAAGCATCTCGATAATATCGGCCAGATCAGATGCTTGAATCAGCTTAATATTCAGTGACTCGCTAAACGCAATAGCTTGACCTTGTTTTAGTTTTTGATATGACATGTTTTACCTCGTTATCTGCCAGAGATAGTAGCGCAGCAGTCGAGAGAATAATTGGACTTTTGCGACAATCTGGATTGGTGCGATTACTCAAAGTCTCCGTAGATATCTATGGTCAAGTCACGTCTTTTCATATAGTTACCCGGCGTTTTTCTAAGCAGCTGTTTAAGCGTTCTTATCAGATGGGATTGGTCGCTAAAACCAAACTGCTGGGAGAAGTGGGTCCAGTCAACCGCGCTTTGTTGCTGATAAAGCGCCAGAATCATCTGCTCTAAACGTGCCATTTTCTGATATTGCTTGACGCTTAATCCCACGACCTGCTTAAAACTGCGCTCAAGAGTACGCCTAGAGCAGGCACATTGGCTGGCAAGCGCTTCAACATCCAACATCACGTCAGGTGTCATTACAGTTTGCTTATCCATCTCCTGAACCGCTTTCTGCACTGCGATAAACGACTTGCTTTGAGGTAGGGATAGAGACAGGGACGCAAAATGGCTCTGCAGATAGTCGACCAGTGATTCTCTGGTATTCTGTTGCCAAAGCCCTTGCTGAAATTCCGCGTTAAACAGTGGAGTCAGCCAGTCAAACCACTGACACTGATTGATTGCGCTCACCGGTTGGTCGACGTTAATCGCATGCTGAAGGATAAACAGCCCCTCGGGACGAAAGGTGATACCAATACGTTTGATCGGTGGATTGTCATCGAGTAAGAGTAAGTGTTCACTAGCCGCTAGGAGATGACTGCCTTTGCCTGAAAGTAGAGTTTCCCCACTGTCATACACGTAAGGTTGCTGCTGTGGAGTAAGCAGTAGATGAGCGCGAGGATTGGGAATAAGGTGCGGTTTAGGCTCGATCACTTCCCCTGGTTCCACCTCTAAGTACCAGATTTGGTGAATCAGCCATTCATACCCTGCTAACTGCTGCTTCCAAGCGATCATAATTGTCCTTATCAATGACGAAATTAAGCTGAAGTCTGAAGCAAAATGTCGAGACTCGCTATACATTTATACAATCATAGCTTTGAAACAAGCTGTCTGTGGGGTAGGCTTTTTAGCAAGTAAAGCAAGGATGTACCAACCAATGCGCGTTGATTATAAAAAACGGCTAATCCCAGTAATTCGCTATCTGGAAAGACACTTTAACCAGCCTCTGAACCTGCCAGAGGTCGCCGCCTTGGCGAACCTCTCTCCTTACCATTTTCACCGCACATTTAAAGCGGTTCAGGGTGAAACTCTGGCTGATTACATTCGTCGTTTAAGACTGGCCGCTGCTGCTGACGATCTGTTTAAGTCTAAGCAACCTGTGCTCAATATTGCCCTTGAGTATGGTTTTTCCTCTTCGCAAAGTCTGGCAAAGGCCTTTAAACAGCACTATGGCGTCACGCCAACTGCGTTCAGAGACTGTGAGAACTATCAGGAGTTTTCTAAGCTGGCACGAAACAGCAAGATTGGACACACGTTGCGCAAGAATGGAAACGAAGAGCTAAACAGCGATCCATATACTGGCTCTGAACCAACAATATGGAGCAAGACAATGGAACTACAACAATTTGATGCTACTAAACTCGCTTACATTCGTGTGACAGGCCCTTACGGTGAAGGTTACGAACAAGCAACTCAACGTCTCTATCAGTGGGCTGGAATGAAAGGTTTAGCTGGCAACACCTGTATTTTTATCTATCACGACAACCCGGAAGTCACACCAGATGACAAGTGCCGCACCGATATCTGCCTAATGGTGCCTGAAAATACTGAAGTACCAAACAATATCGAGCTGCAAGATTTTCCTGGTGGACAATACGCCGTGATGCGCCAGAAAATTACCGAACATAGCCAGTACTCCAGAGCGTGGGATGATTTAATGGATAACGTGGTTGGTTCAGGAATGGAAAACGATGATCGCCCTTGTTTCGAGCTGTACCACAGCTACGATCCAGAGACTCAACACTCAGATGTCAGCTTCTGTACAGCAATTAAGCAGTAATCCACTCCGTGGAGCGAACGACAAACCAAGCCTTCATATGTCAAGGCTTGGTCTGTTCTAATTCTAACCCACTATCACACCTTAGTTAACTCTACAAGCCGGGTTGGCTAACCACGAATAGCGCGACAACAGCCAAACTAGCGCCAAAGCATCGATTGATTGCCACCATCTTACGAGGTGATTCAATAAATCGGGTCAGCATCGAGCCAAAGTAAGCCCAGACCAACATACCAATCACTCCGGTCACGACCATGACGCTAATGATAAAAATCACTTGAGCCGTATAGCTTCCGGTTGGTGAGACGAATTGAGAAAATACTGTGATAGATGCGACCCAACTTTTCGGATTAAGGATCTGCACCAATATACCGGAGAAAAAGCCAGATTTTTTCACACTGGCGTCACTGTCGAGTTCCATATTGACAATTCCCCACGCCATGTACAACAGATACGCAGCACCTAGCCATTTGAGAATCAGATACAACGTCGGATAGAGATTCAATAGTCCGGCAACCCCGACGCTAGCCCCGACAAGTATCACGATCACCCCAACCGCATTACCGATAATGAAAGGTAATGTCGCCCCAACTCCATAACGGCCAGACAGGCCAATTAAAGCAATATTCCCCGCACCTGGAGTCATTGAAATTGAAATTGCGAACAGCATAAAAGCTGTCATTAACTGAGCACTCATTGCTCACTCCCATAAAGTCATTGTTGCGATATGAGATCCAGTCTACCTATCTCTACAGGAATAAAATTGCTATCTGGGTTATGGTAATCATTAAATTGAGCAAATTATTTCCATATGAGCTATGAAAAAGAAAGAATCCACCAACTTTGAGTTAGACAGTACAGATTTTTCCATTCTTGAACGTATCCAGAAAGATGGCCGCATCAGCAACAGCAAGCTAGCGGAAGAAGTTAATCTGAGCGAAACGCCATGCTGGCGACGCTGGAAGAAAATGGAACAAGAGGGCTACATCGAAGGTTATGCCGCAAGACTGAACCGCAAGAAGCTTGGCTTTCAGGTTTCGGGCTTTACTCTGGTGACTCTGGGCAGTCATGAAGTCGAAAATACTGACCCATTTGAGGACTATGTAGCGGAATCAGACTGGATCACCATGTGTCACTGTATAGCTGGCGGCGCAGATTACATCGTTCAGGTAGTCGCAAAAGACTTAGATGAATACTTTGACCGCATCAGCTCAATAAGACGAGTTAAAGGCGTGAGCGCGATTCAGTCCAATGTATCGGTTAAAGAGATTAAGAGTACTTTCCAGTTGCCGTTAAGTTAAAGATAAAACCCGGCTACATTGAATTCACCGATATCTACTTACCGAAAACTTGTCAGTCCATTCGGGTAATAAAGGTTTGCTCATCATCGACAAAAGCGACAAAGCCACCGTGATAGATAAACACCCGACCACGTCCCTCAACTAGGCAGGCAAGCTGTGGGTTTAAATCTTCTTCGTTATCCTGGCTTTGAAAAGTGCCGGTATCGGTGATGACTCCACTCAATGTTGGCAGGTAGCCATAAGCGCGTTTTGCTTGATCAATCAGGCTCAATTCGCTGGCGCTAGAGAAGCAAGAAGGGATCGCTCCTGCGTCTTCGATAAACATGGTTTTCAGTTCTTCAAAAGCGGTAATCACCAGCCAGTCGATGCCGTTAACATGATGGATAAACATAGAGTTTCTCGATAATTCTGATGCGCAGATTGTATCACCTTCAGAGCATCAAAGGGGAAGGGCTGACGGTTTTATATTATGGTGTGTGTCCCTCTAATACGTGTGTCCCTCTAATACCCATGTTACAAGTGAGATCACGCAAAACATCACCTCAATTAAAGATGTAGCGGATGAGCTTGTTATCAATGCTCAGGACAGCTCGCAAGAATCAGGCAAGCTGAAGCTGCAAGCTCAAGAACTGACTGACAAAGTGGCAACGTTTAAACTTTCGTAATAATAGTTAGTGTTAGACAAACGGCGAGATTCTAAGTCTCGCCGTTTTTTGTGGTGTGTGTCCTTCAAATCTTGTCCTTCAAATCTAGATATACTGCCACACTATTTTGCACGTGGCGCTGAGCGCTTAACCTTACCCTGAAACTGTTTAATACTCTTCTTGCTGTTGGTGCGGCGGTTAGCTTTTTTATCGCGAGGAGCGCGTTTGCTTTCGCCAGTTGACGGCTTATCGGTTACCGGAAAGCCCTCCAATTCAGCCAAAGGCAGTTCACGCTGAGTCAGTGCTCGAATTGCATTCAGCGCCTCCATTTCACCATGACAGACTAATGAAAGCGCCATCCCCTGCTCTCCTGCCCTAGCGGTACGGCCAACACGATGAACGTATGTTTCAGCATGCATCGGCAGTTCAAAGTTAACAACGGCTGGCAGTTGATCGATATGAACGCCACGAGCTAACAGATCGGTAGCAATCAAAACCTGACTCTGACCTGTCTTGAACTGAGCAAGAATCTGCTCTCGTTCATTCTGATCTTTGTTTCCATGTAGAGCTTGGCTGAAAATACCCGCCTTATTTAGTTTTTTACTTAGCGCATCTGCGTTCTCTTTGGCACCAATAAACACCAAAACCTGTGACCACTTATTCTGTTGAATCAACTCGATCAAAGCCTTCGTTTTGCTGCCCTTGTTAACCAGATACAAACTTTCAGAAACATCTTTATTAGTACTATTTTGCTGATGAGCGCTAAGTTCAATTGCACTGCGCATCACGGTGCTTGCCTGTTTTTTAAGCTGATCTGAAAAAGTCGCCGAAAACATCGCCGTCTGACGTTGTTGATTAGTACGACTGGCAATGGTTTGTACATCAGGCCAGAAGCCCATATCCAATAAACGATCCGCTTCATCGAGAACCAAATAAGAGACGCTGTTCAAATTCAGTCCATCATTGATAAGGTCAAGCAGACGACCCGTTGTCGCAACAATGATCTCCGGTTGCTGCAAAAGAGCTTGCTGTTGTTCAGCTTTATCCACACCACCACATAGACAGATGGCCGATAAGTTAAACGCAGCCGCTGTCTGGTTAAAAACCTGAGTTACCTGTATTGCTAACTCGCGTGTTGGAACGAGTACCACTGCTCGCTGTTTAGGGTCAGCCTTAATCTTCTCTACGAGTGGTAAGGCATAAGCTAACGTTTTACCACTCCCAGTATTCGCTAGTGCGATGAGATCCTTTCCAGCCAATATCTCAGGAATCACCAGAGTTTGGATATCGGTAGGTTTACTGATATCAGCAGATAATGAGCTCACGAGCTCAGGACTAAGTAAAAGAGTACTGAATGGCATGAATTAACGACCTTAGCAACTAGCGAAGAAACAGTGATTGCGTCCATATGGTGTGATAGCTCACAGGAACAGCCAGCGGGGGAGTATATCATCAAAACCCGCGTCACGGCGCGATTCAATAATAGGTAAAGCGGAGAATATTATGGCCGTGATTAACGATACAAAGAGCGGGCAATGGCTCTATTTCTGACATCACTGTGAATAGGAATTAGCTCAATCACCTAGCCGTTGCTCTTAACTCCGCAGCCTTTGATGACTAATTGGGTTAAAAACTCAGCAGCCTGACGATAGTCTTCGTTATCAAGCTGATGTTTCTGCATCACATTACAGATCTGCCAACCAAAGTCAGCGTATGTCTGAGTAGCCGCCCAGATGGTAAACATGAGGTGTTGAGGGGGAACATCATCCATAAATCCAAGCTGAGACCAGGTCGAGAACTTATCCATCATCATTCGAGCCTGCTTAAAAAGCTCATCACCAATATCTTTTGGCAGTGCTTTCGCACCCGACATCACTTCATTGGCAAACACTTTTGACGCATGAGGGTGATCTCTTGAAATACGTAGTTTGGCTTCTATGTATTGGCTCAAAGCCTCTACCGGATCGCTCAACTCTTCAATAGGACGCGATGCTTCAAGCAATGGCTGAGTCACGGTTTGCAGCACTGCGTAATAGAGCTTGTCTTTGGAACTGAAATAGTAGAACACGTTCGCTTTAGGGATATCAGCGGCCTTGGCAATATCGATCATTTTCGTCGCAGCGTACCCTTGAGTCGCAAACTGCTCACTCGCCACTTCGATGATCAAGTCCTGATTTTTCTGCCTAATGCGAGTCATTACGTATTCCTATATCAATCTATTAAGTCATAGTAAACAAACTGCTAACAATGGTAAATGACATTACCAAAAAGGTTAGAGCCCGTTTCATTGAGCAAATCCCTGTACCTTATAAGACAAACCAAGTATAGATTTGAATGATAATATCGTAACAAACTTCCAAAGTTTCCATTAAATAAAAACGGCCACTAAAATCGTGGCCGTTGGAAACATGAGAATAAGGTAACTTAATCAAACTTCATTGCTAGCGCAGCCGCAATATTACGTGAGGTCATTTCGACGTTAAATGCTGCTTCTTTTAGCGCCGTCGGTAAGTCCGTCGCACCTAAAACGACACTGTACACCGCATCTAGACCATGATCGTGAACCACACGGCAGTCCTGCGCGGTACTGCCTGCGATACCAATCACAGGCAAGTTATACAGCTTAGCGGTACGAGCAACACCAATCGGTGTTTTGCCATGTATGGTTTGGCTGTCAATTCGCCCTTCACCCGTAATCACTAAGTCTGCATCTTTGATCACTTCAGCAAGATTGACGGCATCCATGACAATGTTGATCCCAGGACGGAGCGTCGCATTAAACAAACCAAGTAACGCAGCCCCTAGCCCTCCAGCAGCACCCGCTCCGGCTTGATCAATCACATCCTTACCGTTGGTCTGAAGAATCACCTTAGCGTAGTGAGCAAGGTTTGCATCTAGCTGAACCACCATTTCTGGCGTCGCTCCCTTTTGGGGACCAAAGATATGTGACGCACCTTTCGGGCCACACAACGGGTTATCAACATCACAGGCCACTTCCAATTGTACGGTCGCTAAACGCGAGTCCAGCCCCGACAAGTCAATACTGACCAAATCAGCCAGAGCGCCGCCACCAAAAGGTAAGTCAACGCCCTTTGCATCAACCAGTTTCGCACCCAGTGCCTGTGCCATACCCACACCGCCATCATTGGTCGAACTGCCACCAATACCGATAATAATATGGTCAACACCTCTATCAAGTGCCGCTTTAATCAGTTCGCCGGTGCCATATGTGGTAGTCAGTAATGGGTTTCGCTCATCGGGTTCAACTAAATGAAGGCCTGATGCTGCCGCCATTTCAATAACGGCAGTCGAACCATCACCAAGTAGTCCGTAAAAGCCTGTGACTGGCTGACCCAGAGGCCCCGTCACTTCAACCGTTACGATATCGCCTCCAGTCGCGTCAACGAGGGATTGCACTGTGCCTTCCCCACCATCCGCCATCGGCAGTTTGATGTACTCTGCGTCTGGCATGATTTCTTTGAAGCCACTTTCAATCGCAGTCGCCACTTCCATAGCAGTGAGACTTTCTTTGTAAGAGTCTGGAGCGATCACTACTTTCATATATGTTTCCTATTTTGGCTTGTTACAGAAGAACAAGACTTAGAATGTAAACCAGTGTCATTGCTGTCACGCCCTGAACCAGAGTTGCCATGGTTTGTGCGCGGTAAGCGAGTCCAACCGACATGCGGCTAAACTGCGAAACAACCCAGAAGAAGCTGTCGTTCGCATGCGATACCGTCATAGCACCAGCACCAATCGCCATCACTGTAAGTACTCGTCCCATTTCAGAGTCTAGTCCGAGTTGAGCTAACATCGGGGCAACAAGCGCAGACGTAGTCACTAGAGCCACCGTTGACGAACCTTGCGCAGACTTTAGGGCCGCCGCAACGATGAATGGCATAAAGATACCGACGCCCAAAGCAGACAAGGTTGTTCCTAAATATTCACCCAGTGGTGTTGCTTTTAGAACCGCACCAAATGCACCACCAGCACCAGTAATGAGTAGAATTGGAGCCGCCGCGGTAATGCCTTGGCTAATACGCTGACCAAACTCTTCAACCTTGTTGTCGCTCTTTAGCAAACGTACTGACAAGAACAAACCAATCAGCAGTGCAGTCAGTGGTTGACCTAAGAACACCAACACATCAAACAGTGCACCCTCACCCAAAGGTAGGCTTGGGAACTTGGCAATTGAGCCAAAACAGATCAATAAAATAGGCACAAAGATTGGTGCAAATGCCTGCCCCGCAGTCGGCAGCTCGCCGTAAGAGGCTTTAAGTTCTTTCCAGTCCTGCTTGATCTCTTCTGCCTGTTCAGCCGCATCTGGTTCAACATCTTTAAAACGATTAGCCCACAACATACCCGCTAGCGCTGCGGTTGCGGCAACAAAGATACCCACACCAATAACCAGACCTAGATTAGATTCAAGACCTAGATTACCTGCGGCAGCAATTGGACCAGGAGTTGGCGGCACGAATGTATGCGTTGCGTATAAACCCGTTGCTAGCGCCACACTCATTGCGACACTGGATGTTTTCATACGGTTTGCCAATGACTCTTTCAGCGAGTTAAGGATGACAAAACCAGAATCACAAAAAACTGGCACCGACACGATGTAACCAATAATGCTCATCGTCAGAGTCGGGAAACGATCGCCCAGTACTTTAATCACAGTATCGGCCATCGTAATCGCTGCGCCGCTTTTCTCTAGGATGACACCAATTATGGTACCGAGAACAATCACTAGGCCGATATAGCCAAGAATGCCGCCAAAACCTGAAGCGATGGTCTTAGCAATACTGTCAGCTGGTAAGCCATAAGCAAATGCAGCTAAAAATGCTGCTACGATGAGTGCTAAAAAGGGGTGTAACTTAAACTTGGTGGTTGCGAGGACGATAAAGGCTATCACCCCCAGCAGGATTAGGATCAGACTCATAATAACTCCGTTTATAGTAATGTTTGTTCTCTACGCCAGAACTCATTTCCGACATTGAGGGTGTCAGTAGGGACGGGGTTATTATTCAGTGATTCCACCATCATTCCTTTATGCAAACTGACAAATTTTAAGCGACCAAGACGCCCTAAATATGTCACATTGCACAAATTACTCTATTAAATTACAAACATTCAAGTGCTAAATATAACTGCACCTTATGATCTAACTTATTGATTTTTAAGTTAGTAATTTCTTCTATCTTATCTAGCCTATATCGCAGAGTATTGCGGTGAATATGTAGCGCTGCACAAGCTTGAGCTAGATCGCAGTCTTGATCAAAAAACACTCTGAGCGTCTTAATAAGTACGCCTTTGCTATCGTGTCGCACCAGTTTTTCTAGCGGTTCCGTCAGTTGAGAGCGCCTCCATTGGTCTTGTTTTAGTCCGCCAACCAATACTGACAACTTATGATCTTGATAGAACAAGATCGCTTCTTTGCTCTTCTCTGCACTCGCAAGCGTCGCTTTAGCGGTTTCGTAAGAGCGCGCTAAACCCGCTACCCCTGAAAAGTATTGCCCTAGTGCGATCTGAATTGAGAAGTCCGCTTCCTGCGCGATGCGTTTCAACAGACGTTTAACCCGCGCTTTCTCTTCATTCTGGTTCCAGTTCCCTTCCACAAGAGTCACTGGTTTTAGCACCACCACTTCGTTCATTGACACAGAGACTATGCCAACAATATTGTCTCGTTCAGGATAGTCCAAGAGATGCACCAGCTTCTGCAAATGCTCTAATGTCAATGACTGTCCCTGTTTCGGTATAACCTTTACTACGGCCGCAACTCTTGGCTGCGCAAGATTCAGATCCAGTCTCTCTGCGATCGATAGCAGTTGGTTCTCGTTTAGGGTCGACCCTTGTATTAGTTGCATCAGCAACTCTTCTCGATGACGCTTGTTCCACTGAATCTGTGCCATCAAGGCTTCTTGCTCAATGATCAGTTCTGCCGTCATCTTGACCAATTCGCCATAACTTCTGACGTCATCCGGTTGGCCCGATATGCCTACCACTCCGATCACTTTGTCTTGATAAAGAATGGGGAGATTGATTCCCTCTTTTACACCAATCAGTGTACTGGCAACCGTCTGATTAATTTCAATAGTACGGTTATCATGAATCGCCAGTAAGGCTCCCTCGTGAGTACGATGTAAACGGGTTGGATCACTGGATCCGATAATCTGTCCGTTCTCGTCCATAACGTTAACGGGAAACTGGATAATTTTCGTCGCACGTTCAACAATTTGACGAGCGATTAGGGTATTTAACTGCATCTCTTTTGCCCTGTGATATCAGCCTGTCGGCATACCCGATTAACATATCACAAGCCTCCCTCTATAAACTGAACTCACTATATTGCGCAGTTCACAATGAGAAGAAAAAATCCCGAAGTAAGTACGCCAGGTGCCTGCTAAGACGGAGCCCGATAAGCACTCCTACCTTTTGCCTTACAACGGGAACGCGTATAAAAGGAGACAAAAAACTACGCGATTTAGTAGCAATAAATTTAGGGTTCATACCAAACCCAAGGAGCAATAAAGGGAGAGGAATCCTTTACGCCCCGGATGGAATTACTTTCTGATTGAATGATCAGAGCGTTTCTCAATCGCTTTAATCAAAGCAGAATGATCCCAATTTTGGCCACCTAACGCCGCGCAATCTTCAAACAGCTCTTGAGCTGTGGCGGTATTAGGTAGTGCAACTCCCAGCTCTTTCGCGCCTGTCAGTGCAAGATCTAGGTCTTTTTGGTGTAGAGAGATTCTAAAGCCCGGATCGAAGGTACCTTCAATCATGCGCTCACCGTGAACTTCGAGAATCTTCGAGCTAGCAAAACCACCTAATAGAGCCTGACGGACTCGTGCGGGATCCGCACCGGCTTTTGAAGCAAACACTAACGCTTCAGAAACCGCTTCAATGTTTAAAGCAACGATAATTTGGTTGGCTACTTTACACGTTTGACCCGCACCATTGTCGCCCACCAAAGTGATATTTTTACCCATCGCTTCGAACAGTGGACGGGCTTTATCAAACGCTTGTTGTGAACCACCCACCATGATGCTTAAAGTGGCGTTAACCGCGCCCACTTCACCACCCGACACTGGCGCATCGAGATACTGAGCACCACTTTCATTAATACGTGCTGCAATCGCCTTGGTTGCCATTGGTGAAATCGAACTCATGTCGATAACCAATTTGCCCTCAGCGCTAGTCGCTGTCAGGCCAGCTTCAACACCTTTTTCACCAAATAGCACATCTTCAACCTGAGGTGTGTTTGGCACCATGAGGATAACCACATCGGCTAAACGTGTTGCCTCTTCTGGTGAGTGACAAACTATCGCTCCCGCTTGCACAAGATCCTTTGGCGGTGGGTTGAAATGGTCTGAAACCACAATGTCATAGCCTGCTTTTTGTAGATTGGCAGCCATTGGTCTGCCCATGATTCCAGTACCGATAAATGCAATTTTCATATTCTGTTCTCCGTAACTTGTGCCTACCTGTATAAGGTGGGCAATACCGTAATTAACGGTATAAGTTGATCCAATCTAAGCCTTCTGCTGTGGTTGTTTTCGGCTTGTATTCACAGCCAACCCAACCTTGATAGCCGAGATCATCCAAATGCTTGAGGATAAATGGGTAGTTGATTTCCCCCGTCCCCGGTTCATGTCGTCCTGGATTGTCAGCCAACTGCACATGAGCGATTTGCTCGATATTCGCTGACATGGTTGGTGCCAAATCACCTTCCATGATCTGCATGTGGTAGATGTCATACTGAATAAACAGGTTGTCACTACCGACTTCCTTGATGATCGCTTTCGCTTGCTCTGTGGTATTAAGGAAGAAACCCGGGATATCACGCGTGTTAATCGCTTCAATAACCAGACGAATACCCGCTTCTTTAAGTGCTTGAGCGGCGTAACGAAGGTTAATCACAAATGCGGCGTGTGCATCGTGTTGGCTTACGCCTTGTGGAACGATCCCCGCAAGACAGTTGATTTGGGTATTACCCAGTACTTTGGCGTATTTGATCGCAGTTGCGACGCCTACCTGAAACTCCTCAATTCGCTTTGGGTCCACCGCGATACCGCGATCGCCCGCTTCCCAATCACCGGCCGGCAAGTTGAAGAGCACTTGGGTAAGTTGGTTTTCATCAAGCTTCTCCTTAATTTGCTGCGCTTCTAAGGCGTAAGGGAAAAGATATTCCACGCCTGAGAAACCGGCCTTAGCGGCGGCTTCAAAACGATCTTCGAAGTCCAGTTCGGTAAACAACATCGAAAGGTTTGCTGCAAACTTAGCCATTTTGATTTCCTTATTCTGTCTTGATTAGCTGTTGTGAATCAGTGCTGTCGGCGCATCATCAACACTCTCTGCTAGCGCTTCAAACTCATTGATCGCATCTATTTCAACACCCATGGCAATATTGGTGACACGTTCAAGAATAACTTCAACAACCACTGGAACCTTGTGCTTATTCATGAGCTCTTTCGCTTGTGCGAATGCCACCTGCATTTGCTCTGGGTCAGTAACACGAATCGCTTTACAACCTAGACCTTCGACGACCGCCACATGGTCAACACCGTAGCCATTAAGTTCGGGGGCATTTTGGTTCTCGAACGCAAGTTGAACACAGTAATCAATGTCAAACTGACGCTGAGCCTGTCGAATCAAACCTAGGTAGGAGTTGTTCACCAATACATGGATGTAAGGCAAATTAAACTGAGCACCAACCGCTAATTCCTCGATCATAAACTGGAAATCATAGTCACCAGAGATAGCGACGATATCTCGATTTGGATCCGCTGCACGAACACCTAGTGCCGCCGGAGTTGTCCAACCTAACGGCCCCGCCTGACCACAGTTAATCCAGTGACGCGGTTTGTATACATGTAAGAACTGGGCAGCAGCGATTTGCGACAGACCAATGGTGCTGACATAACAGGTATCGCGACCAAACGCCTTATTCATCTCTTCATAAACACGCATTGGTTTGATTGGCGCATCGGTGTAATGGGTTTTACGTAGCATCGTCGCTTTGCGCTGCTGACATTGGCCCACCCAAGCACTACGATTTGGCAATTTACCAGCGTCTCGCCACTCACGAGCCACTTCAACCAAGAGTTCTAATGCCGCTTTAGCGTCAGAGACAATGCCTAAGTCTGGACAGAACACTCGACCAATTTGCGTCGGTTCGATATCAACGTGAACAAACTTACGTCCTTTAGTGTAAACATCCAGTGAGCCGGTATGTCGGTTCGCCCAACGGTTACCGATACCAAAGACAAAATCAGACTCAAGTAGAGTGGCGTTACCGTAACGATGTGCGGTCTGCAAGCCAACCATACCCGCCATTAGCTCATGGTCATCGGCAATAGAACCCCAGCCCATTAAAGTAGGGATGACGGGGACGCCAGTGATCTCGGCGAATTGCTGCAACAATTGTTCAGCGCCCGCATTAATCACGCCCCCACCAGAAACAATCACTGGATTTTCTGATTCGCATAGCATTGCCATCGCTTTCTCAACCTGAGCTCGAGTGGCTTTTGGTTGGTAAGCTTCCAACGGCTCATAGGTATCAATATCAAATTCAATTTCCGTTAACTGTACGTCTATCGGAAGATCGATAAGAACCGGACCAGGGCGGCCAGAACGCATCAGATGGAATGCATGCTGGAATGCTCGTGGCACCTGAGCGGGCTCTAGAACTGTCGTCGCCCACTTGGTGACAGGTTTGGCAATCGACTCAATATCAACCGCCTGAAAATCTTCTTTGTGCAAACGCGCACGTGGTGCCTGTCCGGTAATACACAAGATTGGAATTGAATCTGCCGATGCCGAGTAAAGACCGGTAATCATATCCGTACCCGCTGGGCCTGATGTACCGATACACACACCAATATTGTTTTGATTGGTGCGGGTGTAACCTTCAGCCATATGCGACGCACCTTCCACGTGACGCGCTAAAACATGATCGATTCCACCAAGCTTTTTCATTGCTGCGTACATTGGGTTGATGGCTGCACCAGGAACGCCAAAGGCAATGTTTACACCTTCCTTCTTCAACACCTCTACCGCTGCTTCAATTGCCTTCATCTTTGCCATGCGAACCTCCATTTCGATTGTATACAATTCAAAGATACTTTGTGTACTATGAATCATATTTAGAATTTGGCAACCCCAAATGCAACATTTTTTCAACATAGAGCATTTACTTTAAGCGTTCACTAACCCTTTAAAGCCTAGAAATCATTGCTTTACATAAAATATCTTTATATAAAAATAATTCCCCATACGCTCAAATGAAAAATAATTGTTAAATACCCTTTGATTGTTTACATAAATTGAAATATAAGTATTCGTGAACAATCAATTTTGTACACAAAATCATTCGATATTGTTTAAAGGAGACGAACAATGAGTATGAACGATGTAGCAGAAAGAGAAGAGACTGCCTGTCTACGCGTGGTTGGTAATACAGAGAACCCAGAATTCCAAGCCATACTGTCTAAAGAGGCTCTCTCTTTCCTAACCAAACTTGTAGAGAAGTTTGCACCGCGTAGAGATGCACTATTGCAAGCTCGCGAAGAACAACAAAAGCGTTATGACGCTGGCAAATTGCCAGGCTTTCGCGCTGATACTAAGCAAATTCGGAATGACAAGAGCTGGAAGATCGCCACACCCCCCCCAGAACTGCTTGACCGACGAGTAGAAATTACAGGTCCAATAGATCGTAAGATGGTGATCAATGCACTTAATTCTGGCGCTAAAGTGTTTATGTGCTGCTTTGAAGATGCGTCATCCCCAACATGGGAGAACATGGTTCAAGGTCAGATTAACCTACGCGATGCAAATGCTCGCACTATCAGTTATCACGATGAAGCAAAAAACAAACATTATCAGCTCAGTGATGACCCTGCACTACTGATTGCCCGTCCGCGAGGCCTGCACCTGCCGGAGCAATCAATTCAATACGCAGACAAACCCATTCCGGGTTGTTTGATGGATTTTGCGCTTTACTTCTATCACAACTATTTGGCACGTGCTGAGCAAGGACTCGGTGTGTACTACTACATTCCTAAGCTGGAAAGTATGGAAGAATCCCAATGGTGGGATGATGTTTTCTCATTCACCGAAGATTACTTTGGCGTTCAACGCGGCACCATTCGCGCCACAGTGCTCATCGAAACGCTACCAGCCGTATTCCAGATGGATGAAATGCTGTATGCCATGCGCGACCACATCGTCGCAATGAACTGTGGTCGCTGGGACTATATTTTCAGCTACATCAAAACGTTGAAAAATCACGCTGATCGCATTCTTCCAGACCGTCATGTGGTCGGGATGGACAAAGAGTTCCTCAATGCCTATAGCCAGCTGTTAGTGCGTACTTGCCATCAACGAGGAGCACTCGCGATGGGGGGGATGTCGGCCTTTATTCCAGCTAAAGATCCCGCAGAGATGGAGCGCGTGACCGCCAAGGTCATCGAAGATAAAGAGCGTGAATCACGCAATGGTCACGATGGTACTTGGGTGGCTCACCCAGCGCTAGTTGACCTCGCAATGTCGGTATTCGAAAAGAACCTTAATGGCAAACCAAACCAGCTTGATTTCGTTAGTCCAATCAACGAAATAGGAGCCGATTTACTGCTTAAGCCATGTGAAGGTAGTCGAGACGAAGCAGGCGTGCGCAAAAACATCCGCATTGCTCTCTACTACATCGAAGCATGGATCCAAGGTCATGGTTGTGTGCCGATTTATGGCCTGATGGAAGATGCTGCAACCGCGGAGATCTCACGTGCCAACATTTGGCAATGGATACATCATGGCGTCGTACTCGACGACGGACAAACCTTTACCAAAGAGCTCTTCCACCAATGGTTATACCAAGAGCTCGACACCATTAAACAGGAAGTGGGCGACACTCGATTTGCTGCTGGCCGCTTTGAACAAACCGCTGACCTTTTCTTCGAGCTGTCGACAGCAAAAGAGTTCGCCACCTTCCTGACCTTACCAAGCTATCAGCTTCTACAAGGAGCTGAGTAATACCTCGCTGACTTACATTGTGTAAGTCAGGCTGGTAAACGTTAACAGGAGATAACATGGGAAGTTTAACTCTAGAACAAGCACTGTCCGTCATAGACGGCACCTTTCAGGCAGGCTTAAAGAACAAATGCGCACCGCTTACGGTCGCTGTTCTCGACAGCGGGGGTAAGCTCATTTCCCTGCAACGTCAAGATGGCTCTAGTATGATGCGACCAGACATCGCCATCGCTAAAGCTTGGGGGGCACTCGCGCTCGGTTGTTCGTCGAGGAAACTCGCTCAGGATGCCGACAGCCGTCCTGCATTTATCTCCGCCGTTAACGTATTGGCTCACGGTAATATGGTTCCAGTGCCCGGTGGGTTGCTGATCCGCGATGCTGAAAAGAACATTCTCGGTGCAGTCGGTGTCAGTGGTGATCTGTCCGATATTGATGAGTCTTGCGCACTTGGAGGCATTGATCACGCACGACTCTACTGTGACGAAGCCATCTCTTAACTAACTTGCTAAAGGAATAGGCTCCATTAATTCATAATAATAACATTCTAAGTTAAATTATAGCTTACCAACCAAGCACCTAATCGGTTTCAATTATTTGAAACCGATTATAATCAACATTTTAATTATCGACACTGTAAACATTGTTGATTATTGCCAACATTTCCTCACTTTAAAATCTATATTTTTAAGTAAAAAAACCTACAAAAATATAGGAAACCATATCATCTAATTAACAAAACAATCATTAAAAAAAATAAAATATAGAATAAAAATCCCGAAGCAACAATAGTTATTATTTTTTACATAGAATGTATCCACAGGTCATGTATGGTAAAAATATGAATTGGCATTATTACACTAGATATGATGTATTATGAAAAACTTAAACGAATTTCACAAACTGGCCAAAACAAACCTAAAAAAAATCCTAAGTGAAATTAATAACAAAGATACAATATCACATGTAAAAATTGCATACTATTATACAAAATTAGACAGTTTATTGTTTGATATTCTATGTGAGATTAATTGGAGAAAAAACATAAAACTCCCATTAGACAAAAAGTGGGAATATGCAGTAATTCTCTATTCAAAAAAGTTACAAACAATATACTCAAATACAAATGAAAACATTAAGGAAAACCTCGATAAGCTCATGTGTGATAGACATAATGAAAGACATGAACTAAAGGGAAACAATATAATAACATTGAGCCCGCCTACCTTTTATCGTCTAAAAAACATATGTTTAAATCAGTTAAAATCAGAACCAAAAGCAACAGAAATAAGAAGAAAACCTGAAGATCTAAAACAAACATTCATCAAAATAATGAGAACCAATGATTGGAAAATAAAAAAACACTGGCTAAATTGCAACATCCACGAGCAGAATGGATTTAGTTCATCATTGACTTGTCTTAGTGGATATAAGAAGACTCCAAATATACTTTGGTATAACAATTTCATTATTGGAGACGATCTAGTTCTATGGCATGAGTTAGCTCATGTAATGCATTATAACCTAGCAATGGAAAATCAAAGTTTCTATCAATTTGAGCCATCAATATTAGTGAAAGAAATCATTGCATTTTTTTGGGAGGCTCTATCGCTTGTTTACATAACACAAACTACAAAACCAGATGAAGCGAAAGCTTTTTGGAATGCATATAAAGAGCAATCAGATTGGTATATAAAAAATGCAGGTGACTTGGAAAAAGAAAACAAAGTGGAGTACGGAAGTTACTACCCGCTAGCGAGAGCAACAGGAGAGCGCCTTGCTTTAGCGTTATTGGACAACCGAGTTTCGCGAAAGCAAATTATTGACTACATGTGCATGGGAGAAAAACTAACGGCAACCACTCTCATCCAAGCAGCAGGACTCAAGAACGATGATGAACCCATTACCACCAATTGAAGATAAAACTAACATTGATTTTCCTGTCGCACTTGGCGTGTTCGGTATGTTAGCCGCTCTTTGCACTCGACAGGAGCAGAGCATCGACCAAGCATATAGTTTGCTCGTCAATGCAGCAAATAAAGGGCGCAATTTTATCTCTTTAGACAAAGAAAAAAAGCCAACGGGTTTTGTTATATGGGCAAAAGTACCTAAATCCCGAATTAAAGAGATTCAAACGCATGGTTATGCATCGGAAGCTGAACGATTAGCTTTGTTAGAAGCATCCACTGACGACGGAGAGCCGACAATTTTATATATGCTCTCACCTTTTGGTCAGCATTTGAATGTAATCAAAGCGTGGCAAACAACCTTTGAATTCGAGCGAACTACGTGCTGGGCTCTGGCTGACAAGGGGTACGCCAATATCCGAAAACTGAGTTAAGCCTTTGGAGAAACAATAATGAGCACCAATAATTTCTATCGCAATCTAGGGTATTGCTTTCACCTACTTGCACATTCCAGCACGCATAAAGATTTCAACTTGGCAGACTATATGGACGTTGAAATCTGCCCAGCTAACTGGCGAGGTCAATTACGTGTATATAAAAACAATGAAAAACACCCAGTTGGTTTTGTGACTTGGGCGAAAGTAACCGAAAGCACCAAACAAGCATTGATTGAAGATAGCCGAGCCCTGTACTACCAAGAGTGGGATTGTGGTGATCATTTGTTCTTTAACGACTTTGTTGCCCCATGGGGAGGGGTAAAAGAGATCTTATCGGATCTGACGTCGACGGTGTTCCCTAAAGAGCAAGCATTTAGCATCAGCCGAGACAAAGAAGGCAAAACCAAAAAAGTACATCGCTGGACGGGTAAGGAATACGCCAGCTAATAATGAGGTGGCCAGAGGTGGATACACGATACATCGTTAAGTGTAACGGCCTGACGTTGTATCGCCTATCCACTTACATAATTCAATTAATAAGGAAATCAAATTATGTCTAAAGTATATAAGATTTGTAACTGTGTAGAAAGTGCTAACGGTATCGCCTTTGGTGGTGGCGGCGGTGGTGGCGGCGGTGGTGGCGGCGGTGGTGGCGGTGGCGGTGGCTATCCTGCATCACCAAGTGCTGTCGAACAGCAGGCAAATAGTCCGACTAGAGTCCCAGCAATAGTTTGCGGTACAGCAGCCGTCACAGCAGTTGCAGCCGTTGCTTCAGGTGGCACAGCTGCCCCTGCAGCAATAGGAGCTATTGGATCGTGTGTTACATCAATTGCAGTTACAAATGTAATGAATCAACAAAAGTAATTACACTTTGTATTAATATTTGATTTTTGGACGAGTATTTCACTCGTCCTTTATTGGACCACTAAAATGAACAAAAAAATAATAACCTTAACTATACTCATAAATGCTATAGTCATCATGATAATTTTATACACCATAGAAAATTATAGTATAAAAAACGACAGCTTTGTTTTTTTGATTTCAATCTTTCTTTTTATTTTTTCTTATTTATCATATTACTTAGTTAAATATATTTGTTACAAGACGAACCGAAAAAAATAATCACCATTATATGTGATTAATTACATACAAATCAAAGTCACACTCAGAATTTAAATTTCAAGCGCAACTGAATAACATAGGGCCTACGTGATAAAAATAATTACAAATTTACTAATTTTTAAACTTCGATCACCATTGTTTATAGTGCTTTTAAGTTCAATCTTTGGTTATATAATTTCACTATCTGTCCCATTATCTTTTATGGCGATTATAGATAGAGTTCTAGTTTCGGAAGGTAGCGCAACTCTTATTGTTATTCTTACTGTTTTAATCACAGCGGCTTTAATTGATTGTTCTTTATCGACACTAAGTTCAATTTTAAGCGCCTGGATGAACAATACTCATATATCGGAAGTAAGCCACCACTTCTTTGAGAAACTATTCAGCCTTAAAAAAACTGAAGTTGACAACACCAATGTCGGCGACGTGTTATCTCGCTTGGGTGAGTTAGATCAAATAAAAAACCATATATCCAACTGGCTCTCTCAATTTAGCTTGGATTTGATTTTTATGGTCATCTTCTTCATCGTGATCTTTAACCTTAATGCTTCACTTAGCTTAATACTGTTAATGACTGTACCTCTTCACCTATTGCAGTATTTCATTTTTAACAAAAAAATTAAGAAATCAAATGAACAGATGTTCTCTGCGAGCATTGATTATCAAAATAGGATGATAGAGAGTATCACCGCGTATGATCACCTTAAAGCAAACCGAAAGAGCGATGCGGTATTAGGTCGAATTTACCATGCATTCGACTTCAAACTAAGAAAAGGGTATGAACTCGCAAAGGTCAACATTTACTCTGGTCAATTATCTGAACTTATAAATAAGTTTTCTGAGGCTGTCATTTTATTTATGGGTGCAACCTATGTATTGGATCAGTCCATGACGTTAGGTGCATTAGTTGCCTTTAATATGATGAAAGATCGAGTAACGGGCCCCCTGCTTCGGTTAGCCTCAATTTGGGAAGAAATTGTCGCCTTCAAAATATCGTTAGAACGCGTAAACGTGATCATGGAGGCTGAATCTGAAAGCAGTGGAGAGCATCTGCATAAAATTAAAACGCTCACACAGGGTGTTCAATTTTGTAATGTTTCATTTCAATACAATCAAAATGAACTGGCGGTTAATAAACTCAGTGTAGAGATACGCCGTGGAGAAACCCTATGTATTTTGGGCGAATCTGGAGCAGGCAAGAGTACCTTAGCGAAGTTATTAGCTGGGAACTACGACCATTACCAAGGCGACATTTTATTCGATGGCATAGAACTCAAAGAAATCGCTTTACCTTCGCTACGAGAGCAAGTCGCTGTCGTGCAACAAAAGAGTATTTTGCTTGCCGGCTCCATCCGCGAGAACATTTTGTTCGACTCCTTAATCAATGATCACACATGGGTCGAAAGAGCTGGAAAACTGGCCGATATTCACGATTTTATTATGAGCTTACCCCAAGGCTACGATACCCCAGTAGCTGAGCAAGGAGGGAACCTCTCTGGTGGGCAAATTCAGCGGATTGCCCTTGCCCGTGCCTTCGCATCAGACAAGCAGATTATGATTCTGGATGAAGCGACCAGTGCTTTAGATTACGAAACCGAAGCCAATATTGTGGCCAATTTGGCGCAGCTAAAAACAGACAAAACCATCATTATTATCACTCACCGCTTATCGTTAGCGCGGATTTCCGATGCCATTATTTACATGAAAAGTGGCGAGGTGCTCGAACAAGGTAACCATAAATCGTTAATCAACGCACCAAGTCACTACCGTAAGCTGTACCAATATCAGATAGGTGAAGTGCCTTCGAATAGTGCATTACCAGCGCCTGACAATGCGGGGTGAATAACATGACGGAAATTTGTTTTCACCCAGAAGTGTTAAGGAATCGAGCTAAACATAAAGCTCCATTCTCCTCCAGTTTAATAGTGGTGATGATCGTTTCCATCATAATCGCCATTGTTATTTCGGTTTACTCGGAAATTGAGATCATTTCACCAACGACAGGACGCATTATTCCAGTAGGGAAAGCGAACACGGTGCGGAGTACATCGATGGGCTTAGTCGAAGAGGTACGTGTTGAAGAAGGGCAGCAAGTTCGGCAAGGGCAAATACTGGTGACGTTAAACACCAAGCAAATTACGGCAGATATAACGTCTGTATCGTCTGAGCTCATGGATGTACAAGCAAGAATTAATGCACTTGTGCCATACAGGCAATTAACCGCAATAGAAAAGCAAGAGGAGTTCTCAAACCTCTATCAAGAAATTGCCTATGCCAGATACCTAAAGCTTAATAATGATTTAGAGGATCTAGACGAGCAAAAACGCGAGCTGGAGTCGGAAAATGCGGTAATCGACCAGCAAAGAAAGCGATTGATGAAACAGTTACCATTGGAACAAAAGCGATTGCAAGCTAACTCTCAGCTTAAAAATAGCGGTTACGCCAGTGAAATGACATTCCTCAACCAAGAAGTAAAATTGGCTCAGCTTCAATCCGATATTTCACTAAGTCGTGCACAGTCTTATGCCTTGAATATCAAGATAGCCAACTTAGAAAAAGACAAGAAAAAAGTACAAGACAGTTTCCAGTTGGCATTAATGGAAGAGTTAAGGGTGCTTAAGTTGAAAAAAGTCGATCTTGAGCAACGGTTAGCAAAGCTGGAAGAGGTGCGCCGAAATAGCCAAATCAAATCTCCTATCAGTGGGGTGGTTCAAGAATTGTCGGCAATTGATCAAGGGAATTACATTGAAGAAGGGGAAGTACTACTCAAAGTCATCCCCGCCGATGCACCGCCGATTGCGGAAATCATGATCCCCAGTAAAGACATTGGGTTTATCCATGTCGGTCAAAACGCTCGCGTGAAAGTGGATGCGTTTTCCTACACTCGATATGGCAGTTTACCTGCTGAAGTCAGCTACATCTCACAAGATGCTGTGATGGAAAATGAACAGCTCTTTTACCCAGCTTATCTAACGCTAGAAGAAACACACTTCGATATCAAAGGCAAAGAAATGCGCGTTCAATATGGCATGTCAGTAAAAGCGGACATCATTACCGGAGATCGTCCTTTGATAGATTATTTCATCGCACCGATTAAAGAAAACCTCGATCAAGCACTAATTGAAAGATAAGGATATAGTTATGATTCCATTGATGAATGTGTTACGGCAAGGCTTTGAAAACCCAGAAGGGTTGCCCATGAGTTGCCAGTTTTTGTTTGAACAACAAGATAAACAAGCAACAGGTTTTTATATCCAGTGTGATTCTAAAGGTGAACAGATTAAAGAAGGGGTTATATCCAATCCGAAATGCACGATTCGGTTGCCTCTGAACTTAGCTCAACAGATTGAGCGCGATATTACGACCATTGACTACCGTGATCCTGAGATTATTGGACAAATTAAATTCGAAGGAGATGAGCATATCGCCAATCATATGGCGAAAGCGATGCTCCAACCAAATGAATGGATTCAATCTCGTTTTAAAGAAGCGGAAGAGCAGCACGCTGAAATGAACGCGGAATCCATTTCAAATTTTGCTCGTTTATCCAACCCTACCGAAATCGAACTACTTGAAGAATTAGCCAAGAATAGACCATTTATTGTAACAGACATGGTATTGCCTAGGGATCACACTTACTGGACATTAGACACGCTAGATGAACACTTTGGGGATGAAACAGTTCGCGTTCGATCGGCTGAAGACAAAGAAACCATGCGTCAATTTACACAACGTATGCGCGAGTTTGAAGTAAGCTACGATAAGAACTTTGTGGAGGGGTTTACCAAACCGTATACAGAAGGAGCGTCGTTACCAGAAGCAATGAAACCCTGGTTCATGCCCCTTTATTTTACAGCTGAAGACTTTTCCGATCCTCAGATATGGCTAGGTTGTGTTCCCACACACATACCGGCCAGTAGTTTACACCGTGATCCCATGTGTGGTTTTTTATATCAAATTATTGGGCGTAAAAAGCTATTGGTGTACTCAGCAGACCAAGCCCCCTACTTGTATCCAATGAAGGCGTACAACAGCAATTATCAACCCTGCTGGGTAAAACCAGAAGACCCCAACTTAGATGTATTCCCTCAATTTAAAAATGCCAAGGTCGTTGAGGTGATACTACATCCAGGAGAAATGTTGGTTCAACCTAAAGGGTGGTTTCATAGTGTATATGCGTTAGACAGCCCTACTTTTTCGGTAAGCTACTTCTGGCGTTACTGAATCTTATCCATTCAATTAAAACTTTCTCGTTACAAGGAACTGATATGAAGGTTTGGAAAACACTCTTACTCGCAGGATGGGCTGTCATTTTACTTCTCCGCGCATAGGTGCGGCTTCAATCAAAGAGCGAGTTGCATTTCTCATTATCGCAAGCAATTAAAGAGGTTACATATAAATTTTAGCTGATGAAAGAAAAAGGGATTAGCGTTCAAGAGCTACAGCAGTTCAAAACTATGCTTAGAGATTCATTTGCTTCAACGCTCTCTGATGATCTGAGTACTGCGTATGGCAATAACGCTGCGGTGGGTATTAACGACTATGATGCGCTCAACTATGAAGAAACCTTTAACGAAATTACGTTAGATTATGTTAATGCCTTAATACCGAATTTTCTTCCAGATACAGGCATTAGTATTGGAATCCTTACTGAATAAATAATTTCTTAAAAAACAACGCCAACGATTCGTCGCTGGCGTTCTAGTTTGAAAATTCCCATCTCAATAACTACTCATACTGAGTCAACCAACTCTTTAGAATCGTATTGAGCTGCTTCTTCTGATTAGCATTCATACCTTTAACCAGCTTGGCCTGAACTGCCGCATGCTCTTCGATGATTTTATCAATCAGAACAAAACCATCTTGGGTCAGTTCTACAGTGACGCTGCGGCGATCTTCTTTGCTGTGCTCTCGGCTAATCAGCCCTTTTGATTCCAGTTTATCTAAGCGGTTAGTCATCGCTCCAGACGTTAACATCATCGAATCAATCAGCTCTGAGGGAGTAAGGCGAAAGGGTTTCCCGCTGCGACGCAGTGTCGCCAGTACATCAAACTCTCCCAATTTTAGGTCATAGCGCTTATGTAGCTGAGCAACTTCAGTCTCCATATATTTGGCGATTCGCATCAATCGACCCATAATCGCCATCGGCTCTGTCTCTAGATCCGGCTTTTCCTTAGCCCAATGCTCTACTACTCTATCAATAGCATCCATGAATGTTTGTCTCCAGTAACAAAATGCTGTGTCGAATATCTTAACATAGAGATACTTTACAAACAGCGATTTTAAGCGTACATTTCTCACAAAAGTATCTTAACGTAAAGATAGTTATTATGAATATACTACTTGCCATGATTCCGGCATTCTTTTGGGGAACCACCTATGCGGTCACGCAATATACACTTGCGGACTGGCCTCCCCTATTACTGGGCGCGATTCGCGCACTACCAGCCGGACTTCTGTTGTTGGCATTCAGACCTAGTCTGCCGAAAAAAGGCGACTGGCAAATCCTATTTAGTCTTGGATTAATCAACATCGCGACCTTCTTTGGTTTGATCTTCGTGATGGCCCTGACTCTGCCATCGGCGATTTCCGGCGTCGGGATGATTTCTGTTCCAGTGTTTGCCATGGTTTATAACTGGCTGATCAACAAACGTCGCCCAGGTATCATTCAGGCGGTAAGTGGGGCGGCCTTAATTGTTTTGGCGTGGATGTTGTTTGATCCAAGTTCAATCACGCTCAACCCTATTGGCCTAGGCGCTATGCTGGCAGCCATCATGTGTATTGTTGTTGGTAGTTCGCTAACTAAATCACTGGGTAGCCGGATGCACTGGTGGACAGTGTTAACATGGCAACTGATTCTTGGTGGTGCGATTTTATCGGTTGCCGCAGGCGTTCAAGCTACGATGGAGCCGACTAAGTACGCGGCGCTGGCGCACAATTTCTCAATGACTAACTTGTCAGGTCTACTTTGGGTGGTTGGTTTGAATACCGCTCTTGGCTATGGCATGTATGTTTGGTTGTTGCAACGCATGTCTGTCGTCGACTTTACGTTTGGGGGAATTGCTAACCCAATTGCAGGTATTGTCTCAGGGCTGGTACTGCTTGGAGAGTCTTTCACACCATTCCAGTACAGCTTAATGGTTGGCATGATTGTGATGTCATTACTGCCTCAAGCCATACTTGCTATCCGGCAAAATCGCCCAGCCCCTGCTGAGTGCCAAACCCAATAGCCTAAAAAGCCGGATTGATGCCATGAGTTCTCTCGTAGCATCAATCCAATTGGCTCTATGACTGCTCAATAGGTTTAAGTACCCGACATGGATTGCCCGCCGCAACAACATTGGCCGGGATATCTTTAGTCACCACACTGCCTGCACCAATCACGCTGTTATCTCCGATGGTCACACCTGGGCAAACAATCACGCCACCGCCAAGCCAGACGTTATCACCTATGACAATCGGTGTACCAAACTCCACCCCTTCCTCGACGCGGCCTTTAACATCTAAAGGATGACCAGCCGTGTAAATCTGTACATTGGGGGCAAACAGCACATTGTCACCAATCGTCACCTCAGCCACATCCAACACAACACAGTTAAAGTTGGCGTAGAAGTTCTTACCAAGCTTGATATTAGAGCCATAATCACAGCGAAACGGAGGCTCTAGATACGCCTCTTGTGAATCAGGGATCAAGCGATCTATCGCGGATCGCCACTCATCAGTATTTGGAATGCTGTTGTTTAACTTTTGCAAAACTTTACGGCACTCAATTCGTTCATTGTAAAGTTGCTCATCCCATGCCTGATAAGGCTCACCCGCTAACATTTTCTCTTTTTCAGTTCTCATTACTGTCACCGCTATCGTATTCTGACATCTCTGCGTCTGCGTGAAATATCGCGCATCAACAACAATTTTACGCCTGAGAATGCCTCATTTGGTGACGAAAAACTTGCTATAAGTGCTCACTTGACCGTTGATGTACTCGATACCACTATGGATGTTATCAGTGCTGCTACCAACGATTTGGTACTCTACGACAAATTCACCACTAATCACCTTAATAAATAAAAATCCATCGACCACCTTCCAAAGCCCTTGAAGAGATTTATCGCTGAAGAGATCTTTTTCCAATAGTGTGCCATTAGGGTTAAGGCGGATTTGTGACGCAAAACCATCAATATTCACTTTGACCCAAGTCTGTTGATGGACTTCGTAGCTCAATATTTTACGATGTTTTTTCACCCACTCAATGAGCTCTTGCTCTTGGCTAGCAGTCAAGGTCGGTAAATCTTCCATCTCCAACAACGTGTGATGTTTTTCGTACCAGAACAGTTGTAAGTGAAGCAGTTTCATGTGCGTAGGCAGCTTATCGGTGGAAAAGTCAGCGCAACTTTGCGTCAAGCTAAGCTGTAAGTCAAATCTTATACGTTCGACTGAAAGTGTGCAGCATAATACGGGGGGGATTTATGCTGCACTATCCCATTTGGGATCAACGGTGCTTAAACAAGCTCCGGAGCAGGAGGCTCTAGGAAACTAAAATATTTAACGCAGAACTAAGCCGCAAATAGTTTCGGCAGATTGGCATGGTCACAAGCTTGATTTAATCTGTGTTGAGCAGTCATTATGTTCTGTTTCCAATTATCATCTTGCGCCCACATTTCAATGACCAATGGTACAACACAATCCGTCTGCTTAAGCGTAGTAAAGATGGCGTTGAAATCGACCTCACCCTCCCCTATGACAAGATCCCGAAACTGACCTTGAGAATCAGGCGTCACTCGGTAGGTATCTTTGAGATGAATCTGCGTGATATGTGGCTTGCTCAACTTTAACTCTGTCACGACGTCATAGTTCCACCCAGAGATGTTACCTACATCGGGGTAAGCGGTGAAGTACGGAGAGTCAACTTCTCGACGTAGCAGCTCAAATTTACTCAAGGAGTTAAGATAGTCGGTATCCATTATCTCAACCGCAAGCATCACACCCGCTCGTTCGGCTAACTTAGCAGACTGTTGCATCCCTTCGATAAATCGTTGGTGAGATACATGATTTGAAGGCTCATAGTAAACATCGTACCCAGCAAGTTGAATGGTACGAATCCCCAGTTTGTATGCCAATGCAATCGCTTTTTCCATATGCAGTAACGCTTGCTTGCGAATTTCAGGATCGGCAGAACCAAAAGGAAATTTGCGGTGCGCACTTAAACACATCGACTGCAAGGGCATAGCGTACTGCTCACACTGGTGACGCAATGCATATATGGTCTCGTCATCCCAATCCAAACGGCAACGACGTTCATCAGACTCATCAACAGATATCTCAAGAAAATCAAAGCCAAGTTGCTTGGTGGTTTTGAGCTTCTCTTCCCAACTAAATCGATTAGGCAGCGCCTTTTCATACAAACCAACACGATGACGTTGCAAGTTTTGAAACATAGCTTCCCCCTAATTCCAGAAACGGTCAATTTGAGTACGTAGAGATTCCGCCGTTTGCTTGCCCGTTTCTCCCGCTAAGGCACGGCCAGCGATAAAAGTTTTCGCTTGAATACCTTCAAACAGGTAAATATCTTCAGGCACAATACCGCCTGTAATCGACAATTGAAGCCCCAGTTCAGACAGCGCGCGCATCTTATCCAGATCCTCTTCACTCCAGCCAACCCCCGCCAATTCAGCATCTCGTGAGCGGTGATAAATGGCTTGTGAGATACCAAGATCGACCCAAGCCTGCGCATCGGTCATCGTCCAGTTGCCATAAATTTCAATCTGAATTTCACCACCATGTTCATCCGCAACTTTTTTGCATGCTGCAATCGTGGCAATGTGCGCGGCAGCCGAAACCGTGATCCAATCTGCACCCGCTTCAAAAGCCATTTTAGACAGAATGGCACCACCGTCTGTGGTTTTCATGTCACATACAAGAATATGTTTAGGGTGATTTTTGCGTAAGGTAGAAACCGCATTCATCCCTTCGGCAAACGCTAAAATGGTACCGATCTCGATGACATCTACAAAACTTTCAACATTGCTCGCCACTTCAATCGCAGCGGGCAGGTTAGTTTGGTCTAGAGCAATTTGAATCATTGGTTTTGCCATTGTTTTATCCCTTAATTTTTTCACGTATTAGACGGGCTAGCCCATCATGGTTATTATCTGTAGAGCACACGAGCTTTGAGTGTGATTTAACCTGGTCGTCAGCATTGAGCATGGCAACCCCTAAATTGGCGTATTGCAGCATTGAGATGTCATTGTGATTATCTCCCACTGCAATCACATGATTGGCGTGATAGCCTAGCTCGGAAACATACTCAGCTAGGCGATGACCCTTACTGTTACCTTTGGCGGAAAAGTCGATTCGATTTGACCAAGAACGTTCCCCATTAAACTGTCTTTTGACCCATGGATGTTCTAGTAAACGCTCTACAGAACTCGGACACCCTTCGACGACAAATTTCCAAATGTACGGACTCTGTTTCGCCGTTTCGCTGAATGAATCCACTCGGTAGATCTTCGGTCTAAGGGAATTTGGTACCGTACTTGCCCACCCTTCTAAGGCTTGCATATAAGTAATCGGGTTGTAGTTTGAGTAAGTCATCGCATCGGAGATATACATCACCATCTTGACCTGAAACTCTCGTGCTAATTCGATAAAGACCAGCGCATCATCTTTCGCTATCGCATTGTGCTTTAGCACCTGATCGTTGGCATAGTCGTAGACATAAGTGCCATTACAACAGATGATCGGTGTGTCTAGTCCAAGTTCGTAATAATAGGGTCTAGCTGCGGTATGATGGCGTCCAGTGACCACCACCACTTTGCACTTGTGCTTAGCTTCTTGAATTGCTTGCCTTACTTGTGGATGGATAGTGTGTTCATCAGTCAACACTGTGCCATCCAAATCTAATGCTAATACTTTGTACATCGAGTCTCCTCGCAACAAAAAGGGTTAACGCTGGCCGTAATAAGCGTTATCGCCATGTTTACGTAAGTAATGCTTATCAGATAACTCAGGCTGTATCTTGATTCCGCTGTTTAATGAGCGAGTCGCCAAAGCCATCGCTGAAATTTCTTCCAGAACAACGGCATTGTGCACGGCATCATCCGAGTTCTTACCCCATGAAAATGGTGCATGTCCTGCCACTATCACGCTTGGAACCGCCATAGGTTTGATACCGCGCTTTTCAAACTCTTCGATGATAACTAGCCCAGTATTTTGCTCATAAGCTCCGGCAATTTCGTCATGAGATAACTTACGAGTGCAAGGGATATCACCGTAGAAGTAATCCGCATGAGTGGTGCCTAAAGCGGGGATATCAATCCCTGCTTGCGCCCAGATAGTCGCACTACGTGAGTGAGTGTGTACTACGCCACCAACTTCTTGAAATGCTTTATAGATCTCGATATGTGTTGCGGTATCACTCGATGGTTTTAACCTTCCCTCGACCACCTTGCCTTGCAGATCAACCACAACCATGTCATCAGCTGTCATTGCGTCATATTCAACCCCCGAGGGCTTGATAGCGATAACGCCGAGTTGGCGATCGATTTCAGATACATTGCCCCAAGTGAAAGTGACTAGACCATATTTAGGCAGCTTAAGGTTAGCTTGCAAAACACGTTGCTTGAGTGCGCTATACATACTTTCTCCTTAGACCAATTCCGCAAGAGCTTGATCAATAACGTTAAACACATCGGTCTTAGTACGGCAACGACGTAACTTGTTTAGGTCTACCCCGGTTTCGGACTCTTCATCATCAAGTACACTAGTCACTTCCATTAACCCTTCCATATGCTGATTAGAACAACTACCTGCTAAGGTAATCAGTACATCAACGGGTTCTTCCTCACCATCAAACAACACTGGCTGTTCAAGAGTAACGAGGGCAAATGCGGTTCTAATCACCCCGTCTTCAGGGCGGGCATGAGGCAGTGCTAAGTTTGGCGCTATACAAATGTATGGACCAAGTTTCTCAACACTGTCGATGATGGCTTGATGATAACTTGGCAAAATTGCGCCTGAGGCAATCAACATGTCCGTACCGATAGCGATAGCCTCACGCCAATTGGCTGCACTGGCATGCAGTTTGATTGAGTTATTGTCGATTAGTGATTGCTTAAAACCCATGGTTCTATCTCCAATGGAGTGCCAGCGATAACTGGCACTTAATTATTGTTATTAGATACTTGCCTATTGATTGACAGGCTACTTAGCTTGGACAAAGTTCTTATTGATGATGTCGAGTAGCTCGTCACCAAAAGAGTTTGGATTGAGCATATTTTGTACTCCGAGTACAAACTTGCCCTCTCCAGGTTCCATTTCTGCCGATAGATGCTTTGAAGAAACAATGATGTCTGTCGATGCCAACTTTGACTTGTAGTCAGATACCGCACACGAGTCCATCACATGAGGGATACCTTTTTTCTCCAAGTACTTGCCTATTTTCATTTTCATCATCATCGACGAACCCTGACCATTTCCACATACCGCAAGAATGCTCACCGGACGCACACCATCACTCACTTTGAGTGCTTGCTCGACGGCTTCGATAACTTCAGGCTCTTCACATACCGTCACCACGCCTTGAGCATCTTCTTCCGCACGCAATTGCTTAGCAGCAAAGAACATGTACACGCCAGACAGAGCCAATAGAACAAAGAAGAACATTCCAGATGCTGAGAGGCCTTGCATAATTGGCGGGAATACCAAAGCCCAGTCAGCCATACCCATCCAGCCACTAAATTCAGTACCTTGTTGGCTAAATAGGTGAATAGCCCATGCACTACCTAACACCTCAATGATGCCCATCACAAAACAGATCTTCATCACCGCTCGCCAGCCACCAAAGTGATTGGCAAACACACCAATTGTGGCATTAGAGAAAAACATCGGAATAAATCCAGGAATGATCATAATGGGTGCATCAAATGCCAACATTGCCAGAACTGCAGCAAATTGGCCTAAAGCCCCCCACATAAAACCAAATACCATTGCGTTAGGAGAAAAAGCGTAAATCGCCGCACAATCGATTGCTAATACGGCATTAGGAATAACGCGCTCAGAGATCCCTTTAAATGCCTCCGAAAGTTCGGCAACAAACATACGAACACCAGCAACAATCACTTGAATCGCGACCGCAAACTTAAGACCAGTTTCGAGAATATAAATAGACCAGTGGGTTGAACCCGCCATCTGTTGAAGATTATCCAAACCAAATGAAAGTAAGATAATGCCAAAGAATACCGTCATGACGATGGCCGTTGCCGCAATACTGTCATGGAAAATGTGGAGCCATTTAGGCAACTCAAGATGGTCAACACTGTCTTTTTTGTCGCCCAGTTTTGGCGCAATTTTTGTCGCAATCCAAGAAGCAAACTGCTGTTGGTGACCAATTGAGAAACCCGCACCACCAGTAACTTCTTCTGTCGGTTTAAACATGATGTTGGAAGATATCGCCCAGTAGAGTGCCATCAATACCGCTGAGTAAATGATGGTTTCCCACATGCTCGCGCCAAGAATAAAGTAGAACACGGCAATCAAACCCGCTTGCTGAAACATAATGTGGCCAGTCAGCATGATTGTGCGTATACCCGTATAGCGACGGAGAAGGACAAGAAGAATGTTGATACCCAGCGCAAGAATAACCGCATACCCCACCCAAGAGTAGTTGTCGCCCATGGTTTCCATGGTCGCCATCATTGAGGTGTATGGGTCAATAACCGAGCCAGTTAAACCATGATATTCAGATAGTTTTGAAATCACGGGTTTAAAGCCAGCAACCAGAGTGCCCGCACCGACTTGAACAAGCATAAAGCCGACAACGGTTTTGATTGATCCTTTGATGATAGTAGTGGCATCACGTCTAAGCAGCCAATAGCCAATCAATGTCACTAAGCCCAGCAATAGCGGAGCCTTGGTCATCACTTGGCTGTAAAAAATATAGAAGATGTCGTATAAGAACTCCATATCTTTACCCCTAATAGTCTTTGTATTTTTATTTGGTTTGTAGGACAGGGCGCTTCCATTTGTAGGTAGTGAAATACGCCCTCTTTTGCTCACGGATTAAACTTTAACAATCAAAAGTAATCATTCAATGCTCATTTGTGATTATTTTGATTTTTATCAATTTTGCCTCTCACTTGTGGCTATTTTTGGGTAGCTTGTCACACAGAATTCAGCAAAAAACTTATAAATCAATAGGTTATGTAATATTGTGATTTATAGCATGTTTTTGTTTCACGCCCATTTGACATTCAAAGCGGTGATTATTAGAATCAAAAAAAATCACAAGCAATCACCAAGTAATCACAAACTTGAACAGGTGATAACAATGAATGAAGTACAAAGACACAACGGCATATTGTCGTTATTAGAAGAAAACCACACCATCAATGTTTCACATATCATTGATAGTTTTAATGTTTCTCCTGCGACTGCCCGTCGCGACATTTCAAAACTGGATGAGCTAGGTAAGCTGCGTAAAATTCGCAACGGTGCAGAACGAATAGAAAATCAAAAGAAAAAATGGTCACCACTTAACATCAACAGCACTGACCACTACGAAGAGAAGTCCCTGATTGCACTGCGTGCAGCTGAGTTGTGTGACTCTGGAGATAGTGTCGTGATCAACTGTGGTTCGACCGCATTTTTACTCGGCCAAAAGTTATGTGGCAAAGATGTCCAAATCGTCACAAATTACTTTCCATTGGCGAGCTACCTGATCAATGAAGATCATGAGGACGTGATCATTATTGGGGGACAATACAACAAGGCACAAAACATCTTCCTTAACCCAGCTCCAGATTCATTGGGTAGCTACGCGGGTAATTGGATGTTCACCTCAGGCAAAGGACTGACCGATGCTGGGCTCTATAAAGCAGACATGCTAACCGCCGTGGCCGAGCAACAAATGCTCGAACAAATCGACAAACTGGTCGTGGTCGTTGATAGCTCTAAAGTGGGGCAAAGAACCGGAATGCTTTTCTGCCCAGCAAGTAAAATTGACATTGTCATCACTGGCAAAGATGCCAATCCAGATGTCGTCAAAGCGATAGAAGCCCGTGGTACGCAAGTCATTCTGGTTTAGAAAATAAGTAGATAAATAACAAACACTTAGTTCAGCGTCTCAACTGCCTGTTAAGACGCTTGGCTTCCTGCACCCTAAATTAATCCAATATCGTCAACTCAAAGGTACTGTTATGAGCAAAGTGAATGAAATAACCCGTGAATCTTGGATCTTAAATACCTTCCCAGAATGGGGAACATGGTTAAACGAAGAGATTGAAAACACAGTAGTCGAACCCGATACGTTTTCTATGTGGTGGCTTGGCTGTACAGGCATCTGGCTCAAAAGCGCAGGTAACACCAATATCTCCATCGATTTCTGGTGTGGCACAGGTAAAAAAACGCAAAAGAATGCGTTAATGAAAAATCAGCATCAAATGATGCGCATGGGCGGGGTTGAAGCACTCCAACCTAATTTGCGCACAGCTATCTTCCCGCTTGATCCCTTTGCTATCAAAGAAATCGATGCGGTACTCGCCTCCCACGACCATGCTGATCATATCGATATCAACGTCGCCGCTGCGGTGTTGCAAAACTGCCCTGAGCATGTGAAGTTTATTGGCCCACAAGCTTGTGTCGACTTATGGATCAGTTGGGGTGTACCCGAGCAGCGCTGCGTCGTGGCAAAAGTCGGCGATCTACTTCAAATCGGTGATCTCAAAATCCGAGTTTTGGACTCTTTTGATCGTACAGCACTGGTCACTCTTCCCGAAGGCACATCCTCTTACGACAAAAACATTTTAGATGGAATGGACAAAAGAGCGGTGAACTATTTAATTGAAACAACCGGAGGCTCCGTCTACCACTCAGGGGATTCACACTACTCGAATTACTATGCGGCGCATGGTAACGAATACCAAATCGATGTCGCTCTCCTTTCATACGGGGAAAACCCTCGTGGTGTAACGGATAAGATGACATCATCCGATATTCTTAGAGCTGCAGAGTCTCTCGATTGTGAGGTTGTGGTGCCATTCCACCATGATATCTGGGCTAACTTCCAAAATGATCCACGTGAAATTGAAGTATTGTGGAACATGAAGAAAGATCGCCTGCAATATCAATTTGCTCCATTCTTTTGGCAAGTCGGTGGCAAATACACCTACCCAACGGATAAAGGTCGTATGCACTACCAGCATTTCCGCGGCTTTAAAGACATCTTCAAAAACGAACCTGAACTGCCATTCAAAGCATTCTTGTAATTATCAGCACTACGCCAAGCCGAGTAACACTATACTCGGCTTTATCTGCTCAAAATTGCCCTCTTACCTCGCCTTTATACGTCTATCTGCGTAGAATACGCGCTCTCTTTTTCATTCCAGAGCACATAAAGGCAGCCAGTTTGCATACATTAGAACAACTTAAAAGCGGCGAATTAGCCGGTATTCAACGTCTTCAACTTCGCGAGCAGCTAACAGAGCTACCTCGAGAGATTTTAACTTTGGCTGACTCACTAGAAATTCTGGATGTGTCAGACAACCTTTTAAGTGATCTACCGCAGTGGCTAACTGAGTTAACGGGTTTAAAAATCCTTTTTGCGTCTAACAACCGATTCACACATTTACCTTTGATATTAGGTCAATGTAAGCAGCTCGAAATGGTTGGCTTCAAAAGCAATCAAATCGTCAGAGTTGCCGAGGATTCGTTACCAGAAAAACTGCGTTGGTTAATATTAACTGACAATCAAATTGTGCAGTTACCAGAATCTCTGGGCTATCGACCTCGTCTGCAAAAACTCGCGCTAGCCGGAAACATGATCAAGGAACTGCCATCCAGCTTTGGCAAGTTAAATAACCTCGAGTTAGTGCGCCTGTCGGCCAACCAGCTTGAGCAATTCCCTGATGTGCTGCTGCAACTGCCTAAACTGGCTTGGATGGCCTTTTCTGGTAACCCGTTTTGTGAACGACTATCTGATCAGCAGAGCGTTCCACAAGTCAGCTCCGACAGCTACAAGCTCAATCATGTTTTGGGACAAGGGGCTTCAGGCGTCATTTCTCATGCCAACTGGCTAAACTCCGACTTCGACTTCCCTACCAATGTGGCGGTGAAAGTATTCAAAGGTGAGGTGACCAGCGACGGCTACCCTTGTGACGAGCTACAAGCCTGCCTGCAAACTGGACATCACGATAATCTAGTCAAATCCATCGCTCAGGTTAGTGAGCAGGATTATCTGGCATTGGTGATGGAGTTAATCCCTGATGATTACTTTAATTTAGGCCTGCCACCGACTCTAGAAACCTGTACTCGTGACGTGTTCAAAGCTGACTTCACCCTTTCGGTGAAACAGATAGAAAAGATCGTCGATCAGATGCTGGATGTGTTTCATCATTTGCATGACAACCGAGTATGTCATGGCGATCTTTATGCACATAATGTACTGATCAACGAGCTTGGCGAGATGATCTTTGGTGACTTTGGCGCGGCTAGCGTTTACGACTACCTCAACGAAGCTCAACAGCGCGGCGTACGTAAGATTGAAGCTAGAGCATTTAGCCATTTCATCGATGATTTACTCTCTATATGTAAGCCGATTGATCATCAGACTGCCGTGTACAAGAGTTTGCGAAACCTCGCTTTAATTACAAGCTAAAGTGTCAAAAGATATAGCGCGATATTGTCGTCGCGTTGTAGCTTTAGTAAGTAACCATCGTTGGTAAATTAATCTTATTGGTACTATTCTTGCTTCCGGGCAACTTTTTGCTCGACCTGAGCAAGATCTTGCTCGATTCGAGCAAAAAGTTGCTCAGCTTGTATATTAACAAACGCTTAAATTGTTGAAATATATACATTTTCATTTTGGCACGCTTTTTGACTAAGAGTTAGTGTTATTACACACAACCTCTAAGGATTTTACTATGCCAACTCCATGTTATATTTCTATCGACGGTGAAACTCAGGGTCTGATCACGGCGGGCGCCTGTACGGCTGACTCTATCGGTGACTCTTATGTAGAAGGTCACGAAGACGAGATGCTGGTTCAGAAGTTTGACCACGTCATTTCGGTTCCGACCGATCCTCAATCTGGTCAACCTTCTGGTCAACGCGTCCATAAACCTTTCAAGTTTACTGTCACTCTCAACAAAGCCGTACCACTGCTGTACAACGCGCTTTCTTCTGGTGAGAAGATGAAGAACGTAGAGCTTAAATGGTACCGCACTTCTATCGAAGGCAAACAAGAGAACTTCTTCACCACTAAGCTAGAAAACGCGTCTATCGTCGATATCCAGTGTGAGATGCCACACTGTCAAGATCCGTCGATGTCCGACTTCACGCAAAATCTAACGGTCTCAATGTCGTACCGTAAGATCACTTGGGATCACGTCAACGCAGGTACGTCTGGTTCAGACGATTGGCGTAAACCTATCGAAGCTTAATCACTTTGATTTTCAGAGGCTTCCTACAGGAAGCCTCCTGAAAGCCTTAACCCCAAATTACCGTTGTCGCGGTAATTTGTATTTAAGGTTTTTGTGCTTGGTGTTAACGATAGGAGAGACGTATGGCGACATTGGCGTACACCATAGATATAGAAGGACTCGGCGATGATGCCTTGGTTGTGACTCAGTTCGATGGGCAAGAGTCCTTGTCTGCCAGCGTGTTT